>CALBAF010000572.1 GCA_937926415.1 uncultured Actinomyces sp. | reverse complement strand
ACCCCGGCCTGGGTGAGGATGCGGCCCGCCTCAGTCTGCGACGCGGCCAGCGCAATCAGCAGATGCTCGGTCGAGATGTACTGGTCGCCGCCAGCCTCTGCACGCTCTCCAGCGTCGCGAACAACCGCGAGCAGAGCATTCGAGGGCTGAGCACTGCCAGTCGATGCACCCTGCGCGCTGGGCAGCGCAACGAGGGCGTTGCGGGTGCGCGCGCCAATCGCGCGCGCATCAGCGCCAACGGCCTCGAGCAGGGAGAGCGCGATGCCTTCGCGCTGCTCAATCAGTGCTTCGAGCAGATGGATGGGTTCCACCTGCGGATTGCCGGCTGCAGCGGCAGCCTGGAGCGCAGAGGAGACGGCCTCCTGCGCCTTCGTTGTCATTTCACGTGCCATGAAATCACTCCTCAACATGTTCTTGTCTGGTCGCGTCGAGCCCCTCGACGCCTTCTGACAGACATAACGAAGCTAAAATTGAGTCTATTCCACTCAACTTCGATTTTGAGGAGGATGTGAGTCAGTTCTCGGGAAGCCAGGCGGGGCCATCAAAGCCGCGCTGATGCCCACCTGCAGGACCGAACCCCTCACCATCGTCGAGGCCATAACGCTCCTCGAGCGCACGGAACAGCTGAAGGGTCGTCGCCAATGCGCACATCACCTGCTGCACGAGCTGCGCATCCGTCGCGCCATACTCATAATCGGCGTTCACCTCGGCGACGACGCGGTCCCCTTCGTCCTGATCGGCCACGTAGGCCTTCGGCCACAGGAACTCGCCATGCCACGCCTGCAGGAAGTCACGCAGATCCTCACCGAATTCGATCGGAACGAGGCTCTTCATGAAGGCGACAATTGACAGCACCTCGCGAGAGTCCCCGAGGAAGCGGAAGCAGAACAGATGCCCCTCCCAGAAGCCACAGAGGTCCCCATCGCTATCAATGCGCCAGGCCCACCCCTCAGAGTCGAAAAGGAGCCCCAGGCGCTCCTGCGTGATGGGGCGAACCATATCGAAACGATTGGCTTCAAACTCCGAGTTACCCGTGACAATTCCTTCCGGAGGTGCTGCGTTGCTACCCTCCCATTGTTCCATATCAGGGGCGGTATCGTCCGGCAGTTCGCGGCGACGAGGCGTCTCCTCGCCGTCGGCTCCACCGTCAGCATCCGCCCGCCATAGCCAGCCCATGATGCACCCCTAGTCGTGCCGATGTTTGATGACGCGCAACTGCGTCGCTACCGATGGGGCGAGAGCGCGCCGATCGCCCCTGACTGCGGTCTGCATATGCATACCCATTGGCGCCTCCTCAGCTCACCCCATCGTGTTACCAGCACGTGTCTTGGTAACTTCACAGTAGCGCAGAAACCGCGAAAAACCAACGCCCCCGGCAGGTTAGAGCCTCCGGAAGAGGCGCCCAATCAGACAGCGCGTCACCATCGTCGCAGCTCATCCGGGGGACTCAGCAGCACCTGCCGCCTATTGTCTGATTGCTCACATTTTAACATAGCCCTTGCAGGCAGCGCGAATTTCTATTAAATAGGGATTTTCTACTCACCCTCGGAAACACTTCCCCGCTCAGGTGTCTCACTCTCAGCACACGGCACGGCGGCCGCAGTCACCGCGTCAGATGATGTCGCCGCAGCCTCTGCAGGCGCGCCCAACTGACCGGTGAGAACAGGCAAGAAGGCCGGCAGCGGCCTACGCCTGGCACTCTTGGCAACAAGCCAGCGCAGCGCCCACTCAGCGGGACCGCGCGACGATCCCAATGCCTCGGCAATGACACAGCCGATGCCGATCAGCGCCCACACAACGAGCGCGATCAGGCCAGACACGGCGACCCCAAGGCTGCGCACCCCGGCCACACCAAGCACAACGAAGATGAGGATGAAGAGCACTGTCTGGGACAGGTAGGCGGTCATCGAGCGGCGACCGATCGCACTCAGGAAGGCACAAACCGAGCCGAGCTTTTCGCGAGGCCCACCACCCACGAGCGCGAAGAGCGCAAGCCAGCCACACGCGCCCGCGACACCGGACGCATGGAAGAGCGGGTAGGACCAGGCGGCCGAGCCAGCAAACGCCCACGTCAACTGCATGAGCGCGAAAGGAAGCCCACCGAGGACGCCAACACCCAGACCACCGACGGCGACACAGGCAAGGACGCGCCCATGCCCGCGGGGATCCTGCAGGACACCCCAGCGCGCCACACCCACGCCAATCATGACGCACGGAATCACGAGGGACATCAGAACCGTTCCGATGGTTGCTCCCAACCAGTGCCCCAGGGACGTCAACGGGTAGAACATCGTCAGCGCCGACGGGCCGTGATATTCGAGCACCATGGGCGTGCCACCCATCGAAAACCCCGCTCCCCACAAACCGAGGAGACTGAGCGTAGCAACGAGGGAGCCCACCAGGACGCGCGGCCACGCGCGCTTCATGACGACGACTTCGGCGAAGAACACCGCGACGAGGCCGTAGGTTCCGATGATGTCACCCGAAAAGAGCAGGGCATGCACGCCGCCGAATACCAGCATCCACAGGCCGCGGCGACGGATTAGGCGCGCGGCCACGCGGCGAACATGACGCTCGATATTCTCCTCGACAATCTGTCGCTGGACGGGATGCCAGCCGGCGACCTCCTCGGCGGAGAAGGTGTCCGCAGCGGCCCGGCGCTCACGCTCCATCGTGCGCGACGCCATGATCGCCATGCCGAAGCCGAACAGAATGGAGAAGAGCGGGTAGGCCCTGCGATCGACGAGCACGGTGCGGGCCAGATACCACCACTGGTCGGCGCCATTCATCGCCTCGAGGGCCGCGTGTCCTGCCTGGGGAGTCTCCGGGAAGTAAGCAAGCCAGAAGGGCACATTCGCCAAGGCAATGAGCGCGAGCATGGCGCCGCGCGCCACATCGGGGGCCGGGTATCGAAGCTGGCGTTCTCCCGTGAAAGACAGGGTATGCATGGTGTCCTTACTCGTCGTGGTGTCAGTGTGGCAAAGGGGCGAGGCCGGAGAATGTTTCCGGGCCTCGCCCCTAATCGCGTCACATGGGTCAGTACATCGCTTGCATCATGGCCTGCTGCTGCAGCTCTTTGCGCTTGTTGCCGGCTCGAACCGCCAGGAGGATGCCCGCGATCAGCAGGACGACGCCGGAGACGCCAACCACGGTGCTCCACAGGAATGCAAAGCCGATCGAGTTCGTAAAGTCACTGACGCTCATATTCATGCCCTTGAGGCTTGCCTTCGTATCCAAGCCGTCACAGGTAACCGTGTAGGTACCGTTGGGCAAGCCGTCGATGTAGTACGTGGTCCTATCATTCTGGAACCGAGACATGTTGTAGACGTTGTTGGCCGAGTCAGTCATCTTGCATGCCTCTGCCCCCTTGCCCGATATGTCGATCGTGTAGCTACCGGCTCCAGCGACCTCAACGGCGCTGCCATTCGCGATGACGGCACCATTGATCAAAGCGTCCTTCATATCCGTCAACCCCTGGAACCACAGGACGAAGAAAAGGATGGGGGCGGCGACAAAAGACGCGAGGACGCCGAGGATGATGAGGATGGTGCCGGGGGCGTTGCTGGGGCCCTTCACGATCGGCATCGGGGCCGGACCGCCGTAGCCTCCGCCCTGGAAGTTCTGAGGCCCTCCCTGCATCGGCATCCCCTGCATGGGCATCCCCTGCATGGGGGCGCCTGCTCCATTGCCACCGTACTGGGGCCAGGGTGTGCCCTGATCGCCGGGGACACCGTAGGAGGGATTCGACATGTGTGTGCCTTCCTAAAGGGGTTTTTGCTTAAGCATAACAATGCGGCACGCGGAGTGAACAGAGTGCCGGCTCGATTGGAACGCTCGGATACCCCTTGATCGTACGCTGTTTTCCTCGTGAGGAACGCCCCAAAGGACAACGACGAGGGGCGAGGCCCGGAATAGTTCCGTCAGCCTCGCCCCTTGACGGGATCGAAGTCAGCGCAGGGCGCTCATCAGCGCTTCCTGCGTGATGCGGCGGCGCTTGCCGTTCACCTTCACCAGCAGGACGATGCCGACGATCAGGACGATCAGGCCGACGACACCGACGATGGTTCCCCACACGAAGGGCATGAGAAAGACCTTTGCAATGACCTCAGGCGATGCGTTGAATGCGTTGATTTGCTCAGTGCTGGCAATACCGTCACACTTCAGCTGGTACGAGCCGGCGGGCACGCCCGACGCCACGTACGTATTGTCACTGCCCGCATAGGGCTCCAGCTTGTAGCTCTTGTTGTCTGCACCGACGAGCGAGCAGGCGGGATCCTTGGACGAAGAGGCCATCACCGTGTAGTCACCGTCAGCGGTCACGGTGACGACGCTGCCGTTGTCGGTGGCGCCACCCTGGACCGAGTTACTGCCGGTGCCGGCCACACCGGCGAAAATCGTGGCGAAGAAGACGATCGGCGCAATCACGATCATCAGCACCACGCCGCAAACGAGCGTGGCGATAGCGCCGCCTCGACCGGGCAGCTTCGGCATAACCACCGGAGCGGGAGCGCCGTAGCCCTGCGGAGCTGCGGCACCCGGGTAGGAGGTACCGTTCGCGGGCATCGCGCTTTGCTGACCCGCGGGACCGTAGGAGGGGTTCGACATGTCTGTGCCTTTCTGATGAGAAATCTGATCGACCGTGAGTAAGCCGTGCAGATTGACGGGAACGTGTCAACATAGCACACCGGCGATCCCTGCACGGAATCGGCGGTGAAAAATTCCGAGCTCTGGTCGCGTATTAGCTCAGCGAAACTCCGCTCAGGCGCTCCACGCGCAGCTCGGCGACGCCCGGCACGTCGAGCGGCTCCAGCGTCGCGCCGGTGGCTCGGGCCAGCAGCAAGTCGGCCAGCTCGGGATTACGGGCGAGGGCGGGACCGTGCATATAGGTGGCAATGACGGATCCCTGAACGGCGCCGTCATAGCGCACCTCGGGCGCTTCCTCTCCCTGGGGCGTGCCGTTTCCGACACCCGAGATGACGCGGCCCAGCGGGGAGGCGTCGGGGCCGAGGACGGTGCCGCCCCCGTGGTTTTCAAAGCCGGTGAGAGTCTGCGTGAGGCCCTCGAGGACGGGTTCACAGATGAGCTCGCCGATCGCTCGGTGCCCCTGAGGGCGCGTCGTGATGTCGAGGACGCCCATGCCGGGAACGCGTGCGCCGCGCGCATCCTCGTACCAGTGGCCAAGAACCTGCAGGGAGGCGCAGATCGCGAGGAGCGGGCGACCCGCATCGAGGGCGCGGGCCAGCCCGGAGGTGCCGCGGAACTTGTCGGCCGCGAGCGCCTGGGCAGTATCCTCACCGCCGCCGAGCGTGTAGATGTCCAAGCTGTCCGGAATCTCCTCGGTCAACCCGACATGAACGACCTCGGCGTCGATGCCCCGCCTGCGGGCGCGTTCGGCGAGGACCAGAGCGTTACCGCTGTCGCCATAGGTGCCCAGGACCTCGGGCATGAGGACGCCGATTCGCAGCGTGGAGGCACTCATCGCGTACCTTCCTTTCGATCGAGCAGGACCTTGAAGTCGCGCATGGCCGTGTAGTTGAGGAGCATCTCGACGCGGCCGGGCTCGCACGCGGCCAGGGCGTCCATGGGCAGCGGGACGAGGTCGCAGTGGACGCCCGCATATTCGAGGCGCACGGCCAGGTCGGCGCCGCGCTCACCGCAGGCGTAAACCTTGCGTGCTGGCGCACCCAAGACTGAGAAATCGACGTCCCACAGCCACGAGAGGTCCTGGCCATCAGCGACCTGGCCATTCACGGCAACGATCACCTGATCAACGGCTGGATCGATCATATACATGGCTTCTTGCCAACCGGCGGGGTTCTTCGCCAGCATGAGTCGCGCCAGACGCCCATGAATTTCATACGTCGAGTAGCTTC
>CALBAF010000571.1 GCA_937926415.1 uncultured Actinomyces sp. | reverse complement strand
CCGCCCGAGCCGATTGTCAGGGCCGAGGCCAGGATCTTCACGACCGCGACGCGTCCCGGGATGCGCCCACCCTTCCGGCGCACCGCGAGCATCACCTCGGGGATGCCGTGGCCCTTCGCCGAGGGTGCGAAGCGCTGGATGAGCGGCCCGTACAGCAGGCCGGCGATCGCGGGGGAGAGAAGCAGGAAGATCCACGGCGCCCAGCCCCACACTCCGTGCGACTGTCCGATATGGGTCGTGTACTCGTCGAAGCCGGTGGACACCCACGTCCACGCGCGAATCGCCAGGTTAAAGACGACAGCTGCCGCGCCGACGACCGCGCCAACGAGTGCGGCGGCCACGCCGAGCAGGGAACGATGCGCGGCCACCGTATGGCCGACGCGCAAGCGAGTCCCCGCAGCTGAGTCCTCTGGCTGCGGGGACTGACTAAGAGGTGTCACAGGTTTGCGATCTCCACGTGAATGGGGGCGTCAGTGGCGATGCCCCAGACTGTCCTGTAGAAGGCCAGCTCCGACTGCCACGCATCCTTGATGTTGATGGCTGAGCGGAAGTGGTGTCCCTCTCCTTGGTAGAGCTTGAGGGCGACCGCGTTGCCGTTGGCGCGCAGTGCCTCGTACATCTCCTGTGCCTGCGAAGCGGGAACCACCGGGTCGTTGGTGCCCTGCAGAAGCATAAGCGGCGCCTTAATCTCAGCAACGCGGTTGATGGGCGAGCGCTGCGCCCACACCGGGTCGGAGGTGTCGTCGGTGCCGAGCAGAATTGCGTCGTAGTGTGACTCGAACTTGTGGCTGGTTTCCTTCAGCTTCACCAGGTCGGCGATGCCCGAGAACGACGCGCCGGCGGTAAACACGTCGGAGGACGCAAGCGCGTTGAGCGCGGTGAAGCCACCCGAAGAACGACCACGGATCGCGATCCGCTTCGGATCGACGCGGCCCAGATCAATGAGGTACTGAGCACCGTCGACGCAGTCCTGGACGTCCATGACACCCCAGTTGCCATTGAGGCGCTCACGGTAGGGACGACCGAAAGACGTCGACCCGCGGAAGTTCACGTCCAGAACCGCAAAGCCGCGGGTGGTCCAGTACTGGAAGGGAACCTGCAAGCCGGGGCGGGCTGCTTCAGTCGGTCCACCGTGCACGTTGACGATGAGCGGGGGCAGCTCACCCTCGGGGGCAGCGAACTCTGGATTCACGGGCGCGTAGTAGAAGCCGTGGGCCTCCTCGCCGTCCGAGGTCTTCCAGGTGAGCATCTCGGCCGTGGAGACGAGGGCGGTGGGCACCTCGGCCTCCGACGAAGGACGCAGCACCTTGGTCTTGCCACGCGACACCTCGATGATCGCGGGAGTGTGCGTCGCGGAATCCGCGAGGAACACGACGCGGCCATCCGCAGCGGCGACGTTACCAATCGGCCACCAGCCGGTCGCCCACTCCTCGGCCATGCCGTTGTCGATACGGATCGTACCGATGTGCCAGACCTGGTCCTCGGCCCACGAGCACACGAGGTAGTCGTTGTCGTAGTTGTCGTAGGAGTGCAAGCCCAGCTGCCAGTGCGGGTGCGAGAACGCGTGAGGTCCCGGGTGCAGCGCGCGAGTGCGCAGGCGCGAGGTCCAGGCGTTCGGGTCCTCGCCCTCCTGCCACACGAAGCCCTGGGTGCGGTACAGGTTTGCCCAGCCAGCGGAGTCATCCACGTGGATGAGGTCGCCGTCGAGGGTCCAGCGCGGTTCGTAGACGCACACGCCTTCGCGATCCACCAGGACGACCTCCTGATCGATGGTGCCCTCGAAGGTCAGGGACGCGACGCGCAGCTGCGAGTACGTCCACGGCATGTTCGGGTGGTTCCACGTGATCCAGGCGATCTTCGTGCCGTCGGGGGAGACCGTTGGCGCCTGAGCGAAGTCGGTGCCCTCGAACACCGTGATGATCGCGCTGTCGTCGCGGGCGGCGGAGCCGTCGAGTGGAATCGCGACGATCTTGTTGACGGGCTCGCCCGGGGCAGAGTGGTCCTCGGCCACCGCGTAGACGAGGTCGCGCACGTCCGCGATCCAGAAGTCGCCGTAGCGGACCTTCGACAGGGTTGTCAGGGGACGCACGACGCGGCGCGGATCGGCCGTATCAAAAGCGTAGACGCGCCCGTCGGTCTGATCGGAGAACACGATGACGCCGTGGTGAACGGCGTACGCCTTGCCGCCGTACTCGTGCACGCGCGTGCCGACGTCGGGCAGGCGGGAACCGTCGATGAGAGGCAGAACCTCGCCCGTTTCGCCCGTACCGCGACGGCGCAGCAGCGTCCCGCGTCCGCCCTGGCGTGGATGTCCCTCCACCCAGTAGGTGTCGGGTCCGTCGACGCGAACCTGGGAGAGCGTGACCGAACGGGCAGTGAAGGAATCACCCGAAATGGGGGACTTCCACAGGCCGTGGGGTGCGACGGTGACGGACATAGTGCCTCCTTAAGCGGTGCGGCGAGCCAACACCACCTATCTTAGTGCCCGCGCTTGTCGCCTGCGTGGGTCGAACGTGCCTGACATGCACTTTGATCTGTAGATGAGACGCTTGGGCAACTACACTGGTTCTCATGTCTGGAACACGAGAGTCACGCGACCTGCTGTCGCGCTGCACCGCACCGCGGGAGCTGCGTCGCCTGGAACGCGAGCAGCTGGACGAATTGGCGGCGGAAATTCGCGCGTTCCTGATTGACAACGTGTCGCGAACGGGCGGGCATCTGGGCCCCAATCTGGGCGTCGTCGAGCTGACGATCGGCCTGCACCGGGTGTTCCGGTCCCCGCAGGACACGATCGTTTTTGACACTGGCCACCAGGCGTACGTGCATAAACTGCTGACGGGGCGTCAGGATTTCTCGTCGCTGCGTTGCCCGGGTGGCCTGTCTGGCTACCCGTCGCGTGCCGAATCGGAGCACGACGTCGTCGAGTCCTCGCACGCATCAGCGTCGATTGCGTGGGTGGATGGCATCTCACGCGAGAAGCATCGCCAGGGGGACCGCACGTGGACCGTGGGCGTGATCGGCGATGGCGCGCTGACCGGTGGTCTCGCCTGGGAGGCGCTCAATAACATCGCGACGGCGAAGAACCGCCGCATCATGATTATCGTCAACGATAACGGTCGCTCCTATGCTCCGACGATCGGCGGTCTCGCCGCCCATCTGGACGCGCTGCGCACCTCCGCCCGATACGAAAAGGCCCTGGCGTGGGGCAAGCAGCACCTGCTCAGCCACGGGGCGCCGGGACGTGCGGCCTACGACGCGCTGCACGGCCTGAAGTCTGGCATCAAGGATGCGTTGATGCCCCAGGTGATGTTCGAAGACCTGGGTCTGAAGTACATCGGTCCCGTCAACGGCCACGACGTTGCGGCGGTCGAGACCGCGCTGCGCCGCGGGCGTTCCCTCGAGGAGCCGGTCCTCGTCCACATGATCACCGAAAAGGGGCGAGGCTACACGCCCGCCGAGGAAGACATTGCGGACCGCTTCCACGCGGTCGGCCCGATTCATCCCGAGACCGGTCTACCGGTGGCCCCCGAGCGCTTCGGTTGGACGGGCGTCTTCGCCGACGAGATCTGCGCCCAGGCGGCGGTGCGTGACGATATCGTTGGAATCACGGCCGCGATGATGCATCCCGTGGGCCTGGGACCCATGCACGAGGCTTACCCGGGTCGCGTCATTGACGTCGGTATCGCCGAGGCCGAGGCCGTCGCTTCCGCCGCCGGTATGGCTTACCAGGGGGCCCACCCCGTCGTGGCGCTCTATGCGACCTTCTTGAACCGCGGTTTCGACCAGCTCCTCATGGACGTTGCCCTCCACCGCGCCGGTGTGACCTTCGTGCTGGACCGTGCGGGCGTGACGGGCGCGGACGGCGCCTCGCATAATGGCGTGTGGGACATTGCGATGTGCTCGATGATCCCGGGCCTGCGTCTGGCGGCTCCCCGCGACGAGGACACGCTGCGTGCGCGTCTGCGCGAGGCGCTCGACGTCGATGATGCTCCCACTGTCATCCGATACCGCAAGGGATCGCTGCCCGAGCCTATGCCCGCGCTGCGAAGCGTCGGGGGAGTGGACATTCTCTTCGACGAGGTCGTGGCTGACTCCTCCGCCCGGGTGCTCATCGTCGGCACTGGCGCGTGCGCGCCTGACGCGATTGAAGCCGCGCGTCGCCTGGCGGCCGACGGTGTGAGCGCAACGGTCGCGGACCCGCAGTGGATGATCCCGATCTCGTCGGATCTGGCGACGCTGGCCGGGGACTACGACTGCGTCGTAAGCGTCGAGGACGGCATCGTTCAGGGCGGTTTCGGCTGGTCGCTGCGTGAATCAGTGGCCGACACCGGCGTGCCGGTTCGATGCCTGGGTGTTCCGCAGGGATTCCCCGAGCATGGGGATCGCGCACAGATGATTGCGCAGTTCGGCTACGACGCCGACGGCATCGAGCGCGCGGCCCGCGAGCTCGTCGAGCGAATCAGTAACCGCTAGAGCGTACGGGTCACACGCCGAGCGCGTCGCAAATCGGGTCGAGCGTCAGGTCGATCTGCCAGTCGCGCGCGCCGCGATTGACCATGCGTTCCTCGACCTCATCGCCCGACGGGCGTGACGGATCCAGGGGAGCCCACGCGAGGTAGCGCTGTACCTGGGGAGCGAGCACGACCTCGGGAGCCAGCCCGAGACTCGACGCGACCGAAGCGACCGCGTGACGTACCGTTCCCAGGCGCGCGGCCGAGGCCTCGTCAATGCGATTCCACTGGCGCGGCTCCGGGATCGACCCCGGCTGCACGGGCTTGCGCTTGGGAGGAAGCTCGTCCTCCGTCATGGCGGCCACGCTGGCCAGTGCGCGCATCCACTCGTCCTCGTACTGGCGGGCGACGGGGGAACGGAACTCACTGATGCTCATGAGCGCGCGCTTGTTGCGTGGAGGATTCGAGGCAGCGCGTACGAGGGCGGCGTTTCGCACGAGGCGGCCGGGGCTCAGGTCGATGCGCTGAGCGATCGACTCGCGCGTCTCCCACAGGGCCTTCAAGACGGCGAGGCCGCGGCGCGAACGGATCTTGCCCGCTCCGGGCACGGATCGCCAACGATCGGGCTTCGGGCCGGGAGGGGTCACCGACAACGCGTAGGCGAATTCCTGCTGCGCCCACTCCCATCGACCCATCTCATCGAGCCGCTTCGACAGTCGATAGTAGAGCTCCGTCAGCAGCTCAACGTCGAGGGCGGCGTAACGCAGCCACTCCTTGGGGAGGGGGCGCACCGACCAATCCGACGCCTGGTGATCCTTGACAAGGCCCAGGCCGAGCACCTGCTCGGCGACGGCCGCCAGGCCGAAACGCTCCAGGCCGACGAGGCGCGCCGCGATCTCCGTGTCGAAGAGGGCGGACGGGCGCAGGCCAACCTGGCGCAGATTTGGTAGATCCTGCAAGCAATCGTGCAGCAGCCACACGTCTTCCACGCCCGGCTGCAGCACGGACAGGTCCGGTAGTGCGTGCGTGTCGATCAGGAACGTGCCCACGTCCTCCCGGCGAATCTGCACGAGGTAGGGGTCGGAGCCGTAGCGGAAGCCCTGGGCGCGCTCGACGTCCAAGGCGACGGGGGAGGAGCCGGCGGAGAGGGCGCGGGCCGCGGCCTCGAGATCCTTCTGGGTATCAATGACAGTGGGAGTCCCGCCACGCGGCTGCGCAATGAGCTCAGGATTATCCGTGTCGCCCTGCGGCAAGCCGCCGCCATTGTTGACCAGCACTCAGACTCCTTCGAGATGACGGGTAGGAACGATTCCTGCCGTCCGACGCATGACATCCGCCCAACCGGACAGATGCTCACCAAGATACTCACTGTTGGGCGTCCACGAGGCGCGCACCTCGACGAACAGAGACGATCCTCGCAGCTCAAGGCCTCCGAAGGCCTCGCTCATCTCGCGCGTCACCGTGCCCGTGATGTCATGGAATCCGGCCCCCGCGGTCTCGAGGCAGTCCAGCATCCAGCCCCACACGCCCTCCGACAGCATCGGGTCGCCGATCATCTCCGCATCGACTTGCGCGCGCAGCTGAGCGACTACTCGGAACGTACCGTTCCAGCCGATCTGTTCCACGGGGTCGTGCAGGATGACCATGCGACCAGTCGACAGGGGCTGTCCGGCCTCGTCCTCGTCCGTGGTTCGCATCGCGAGCGCCGCCGTGTAGGGCGCCAAACGACGAGGTGGGGGTACCTCCTCGAGGAGTACGTGCGCCAGGTGGTCCGCCTGCCGCAGGGACAGCAGAGCCCGCATAAACTCCTCGGGCGCCGCGTTTTCATTCACAAATCAAATCGTACGGGTGTGAATGTGCCTTTTGGTCCAGACGCGCCGCCAACCTTCATGTCGATAAGTAGCGAGTACGCGCGCCTCGTCACGGTCGATGCCACTCCGGCGGTCAGAGGCCGCGGGGGTTGCGCAGGATGAACGACGTGCGCGGTCCGACGTGCACGATGTCGCCCGAGTGGTACTCGTCGCGGTCATCGTCTCCGGCCGTGTCGACGACGGTGTGCCAGATGTGCCCATACTTCGCGTCCGGAAGCGTGAAGTCAACGGACTCGGGAGCCGCGTTGATCAGCAGCAGGAAGTCATCGTCGAGGATGGGGCGCCCGTTCGCGTCGGGCTCGCGGATGGCGTCACCGTTATAGAAGACCATCGTCGAGCGCGCCCACGGCTGATTCCACTCCTCCTCCGTCATATGCGTGCCCGCCGGGGTGAACCACTCGATCTCGCCGAGCTCGGACTCGCCGCCGCGACGCGCGGGACCCTCGAGGAAACGACGGCGGCGCATCACCGGGTGATCGCGGCGCAGGTGGATGAGGTGGCGGGTGAAGCGCAGGAGCTTGTAGTCGTGCTCGTCCAGATCCCAGTTGATCCACGACAGCTCATTGTCCTGGCAGTACACGTTGTTGTTGCCGCGCTGGGTGCGGCCCAGCTCGTCGCCGTGAGCGATCATCGGGACGCCCTGGGAGAACATGAGGGTCGTCAGGAAGTTGCGCTGCTGTCGGTAGCGCAACTCGATGATCTCCTCGTCATCCGTGTCACCCTCGACGCCGCAGTTCCAGGAGCGGTTGTCGTTTGCTCCATCCGCGCCGCCTTCGAGGTTCGCCTCGTTGTGCTTCTCGTTGTACGACACGAGGTCGCGCAGCGTGAAGCCGTCGTGGGCGATGACGAAGTTGATGGAGGCCATAGGCTTGCGGCCGGTCGTCCCGTAGAGGTCGGAGGAACCGGCGAGGCGGGAAGCGAAGTCAGGAAGCGAGGAAAACTCGCCGCGCCAGAAGTCGCGCACCGTGTCGCGGTACCTGCCGTTCCACTCGGACCACAGGGGTGGGAATCCGCCGACCTGGTATCCGTCGGTGCCCACGTCCCACGGCTCTGCGATCAGCTTGACCTGGGAGACCACGGGGTCTTGGTGAATGAGATCGAAGAACGCGGAGAGTCGGTCGACCTCGGCAAACTGGCGGGCAAGGGTGGAGGCAAGGTCGAAACGGAAGCCGTCCACGTGCATCTCCGTCACCCAGTAGCGCAGCGAATCCATGATGAGCTGGAGGACCTGAGGGGAGCTCATGAGCAGAGAATTGCCCGTGCCCGTCGTGTCGAAGTAGTGCTGACGATCCCCGTCCACGAGGCGGTAGTACGAGGGGTTGTCGATGCCGCGGAATGACAGGGTCGGACCCATGTGGTTGCCCTCGGCAGTGTGGTTGTAGACGACGTCGAGGATGACCTCAATGTTGGCCGCGTGCAGGGCCTTCACCATTGCCTTGAACTCAGAAACCTGCGCGCCGGGATCGTTTGTGGCCGCGTAACCGTTATGTGGCGCGAAGTAGCCGATCGTGTTGTAACCCCAGTAGTTCGATAGGCCCTTGGCCTGCAGCGTCGTGTCGTTCGTAAACTGCTGGATCGGCATGAGCTCGACCGTCGTGATGCCCAGCTTGGTCAGGTGTTCGATGATCGCGGGGTGGGCCATGCCAGCGTAGGTGCCGCGCAGCTCCTCGGGGATGTCCGGGTGTCGCATGGTCATGCCCTTGATGTGGGCCTCGTAGATGATTGATTCCGAATAGTCGTGGCCGGGGCTGCGGTCGCCCTCCCAGTCGAAGAAGGGATTGACGACGACGGAATGCATCGTGGCGTCGGCAGAATCGCCACCCTTGAGCGTGAGGGGATCGTCGGCCTGATAGGAGAGAAGGTCGAGGGAATCCTTGAGCTGTCCTTCGATCGCCTTCGCGTAGGGGTCGAGGAGGAGCTTCGAGGGGTCGCAGCGAAGACCATTGTGGGGATCCCAGGGGCCGTCGATGCGGTAGCCGTAGCGTTGGCCGGCACGCACCTGCGGGACATAGACGTGCCACACGTAGGCGTCGACCTCCGTCATGGGGATGCGCATTTCGTTGAGGTTGTCGTCCAAGAGGCACAGTGTCACAGAAGTCGCGACCGAGGAGTAGATCGCGAAGTTCGTTCCGGTTCCGTCAAAGGTGGCACCCAGGGGGTAGGCCTTGCCAGGTCGCGTTTCCATACCGACAAGCCTCGCATGAATGTGTATTGATGGGCGGTAATCCGCCCGATAATGAGCGTGTGACTTGGATAACGGGGATTTGGTTTTGCGTTCCGCCGGGATCTTCTGTTAAGGTTTTACCCGTTGCGAAGAACGGTTGACGTTCTGAGAAACGCGGATGTGGCTCAGTTGGTAGAGCATCACCTTGCCAAGGTGAGGGTCGCGGGTTCGAGTCCCGTCATCCGCTCGGGCGATTGGCGCAGCGGGAGCGCGCTTCCCTGACACGGAAGAGGTCACTGGTTCGATCCCAGTATCGCCCACGGTCATCCTGGTAACAGGATTGGCGGGCTATAGCCCGGCCGCACATGCGGTTCACGCGGATGTGGCTCAGTTGGTAGAGCATCACCTTGCCAAGGTGAGGGTCGCGGGTTCGAGTCCCGTCATCCGCTCTCAATCGGGAATCCACTCGATCCCATTGGGTGTGGTGGGTTGGCCGAGAGGCGAGGCAGCGGCCTGCAAAGCCGTATACACGGGTTCGAATCCCGTACCCACCTCGGGCGATTGGCGCAGGGGTAGCGCGCTTCCTTCACACGGAAGAGGTCACTGGTTCGATCCCAGTATCGCCCACCAGTAAGTCGGATCTAATGATCCGACTTTTTGTTTATCTCACTCTCGTCGAATGTCGGCGAGAGTTTTTTCGTTCGTATCTTGGGGTTATAGGACAAAACGTGTTGGTTTTGTGGTGACTTTTCGGCTTTTTGGTGCGGAAAAATCGGTATTGAAGTTGGTGGGAGCCAACTTGAAGGATGGACAAAACGTGTTGGTTTTATAGC
>CALBAF010000570.1 GCA_937926415.1 uncultured Actinomyces sp. | reverse complement strand
CTCACGCATCAGGCCACTAGGCGGCTCTCAGCGATTGTTTCAGCGCATCTGCGTGCCGGCAGCGCCCAGGCGCTGGCAGGCCTCGACAACGCGGGCGGCCATGCCGGCCTCGGCCGACTTGCCCCACGTACGCGGGTCGTACTGCTTCTTGATGCCGACCTCGCCGTCGATCTTGAGGACGCCGTCGTAGTTGCGCAGCATGTGGTCAACGACCGGGCGGGTGAACGCGTACTGCGTGTCGGTGTCGACGTTCATCTTGATGACGCCGTTGGCGACAGCGGTGGCGATCTCCTCGGCGGTGGAGCCGGAGCCGCCGTGCATGACCAGGTCGAAGGGACGGTGGTCGAGGCCGTAGTGCTCAGCGACCTCCTTCTGGATGGTGCCGAGCAGCTCGGGACGCAGCTTCACGTGGCCGGGCTTGTAGGCGCCGTGCACGTTACCGAAGGTCAGAGCCGTCAGGTAGCGGCCGTTCTCGCCCAGGCCCAGGGCCTCGACGGTCTTGATGGCATCGGCGGTGGTGGTGTACAGCTTCTCGTTGATCTCGCCAACGACGCCGTCTTCCTCGCCACCGACAGCGCCGACCTCGATCTCGAGGATCGTGTTGGCCTTGACGGACAGGGCGAGCAGTTCCTTGGCGATCTCGAGGTTCTCGTCGAGGTCGATGGCGGAACCGTCCCACATGTGGGACTGGAAGGTGGGCAGCTTGCCTTCGGCAACCTGGCCGGCCTCGATCTCGAGGAGGGGGCGGACCCAGGAGTCGATGTTCTGCTTGGCGCAGTGGTCGGTGTGCAGGGCCACGGTGATGCCGTAGTTCTTAGCAACCTCGGTCGCGTAGGCGGCGAGGGCCAGCGAGCCGGTGACGCGGTTCTTGATGGTGGAGCCGGAGCCGTACTCGGCGCCGCCAACGGACACCTGGAGGATACCGTCGGACTCGGCCTCGGCGAAGCCCTGGAGGGCGGCGGTGATGGTCTGGGACGAGGTCACGTTGATCGCGGGGTAGGCGAACTTGCCGTCCCGTGCGCGATTCAGCATCTCTGCGTAGACCTCAGGGGTTGCGATAGGCACTTGGAGCCTCCTAATCGAGTGACAGTTTTGTCGTGTTAGATTCTCTCACATTTTGCACGAGCGGGGAGGGGAAGGAAGTCCCGTTTGGACGGTTTTCTTCCAACCCCTCCCCGACTGCTATGCGTCAGTTGGAGCGGCCGATGCGGACTCCAAGTTCGGCGACGGACATGACGTCCGTCAGGTTCTTAGCGACGTCAGCCTGGGCCGAGGTGCCGCGGAATCGGAGGTAGGAGCCGTTGCCCGCGACCGGGATGTCCACGGTGCCGGGGACATTCGCCAGGGAGGTCACGAGGACGGGGTTACCCTGTGCGCTCGGGTTGCCCTTGTTGTCGCCCTGCCCCTTGAGGGCATCGGGCGAGCCAGCGAGGTAGATCTGGACGTCCTTGGCGCGGCCCGAGGCCTTGGGGCCATTGCCGGCGCGCGGCGTGTAGGAGACGGCGCAGACGTCGTATCCGGTGGTGCCATCGCCGATCTTCAGGTCGATCCAGTGGGGCCACTTGCGGGCGTTGTCGGTGCCGGGCAGCTTGGCCTTGTTGGCATCGATGTACTGGGAGTGCCAGTAGGTCGCGGGGTCACCGTCGGTGGCCTTGGATTCCTCGCCGTACTCCCAGCGGGTTTCGACGGAGTCAGCGGCGACGGCCTTGGCCTCGATGCGCGGGCCGCACACGCCGATCAGGCCTTCGCTGGCCACGGTGTTCTCACCGGAGTGCGAGACGGTGACGGTGAAGGTCGCTTCGCCGAATT
Source organism: uncultured Actinomyces sp. (assembly GCA_937926415.1). GTDB lineage: Bacteria > Actinomycetota > Actinomycetes > Actinomycetales > Actinomycetaceae > Pauljensenia. The sequence goes on along the minus strand of CALBAF010000570.1, from coordinate 1,969 downwards.
CGGTGGTGGGGCGCGCCCAGAACTTCACCACGCGGGTCTCGCCGGGGGCGAGGCGGTCGATCGGCTGGGGTCCGTTGGCGAGCTTCCACGAGTTGGAGACCGCGGGGGTCAGGTGGATCTTGGTGGCGTCCGTGGTGCCCTTGTTGGTGACGGAGACCTTGAGGACGGTTTCGCCCCAGTTCTCGTCGCCGACGATGGGCAGGTCGGCGCGGTTCATGCCGGCCAGGGCGGTCTTCGGGTAGGCCTCGTCACCTTCGCGTTCGATGCTGACATCGAGGGCCGAGGAGGCCTGGGAGGTGAGGGTGAAGACCGAGTGGCTGTCGACGGTGACGTCGAGCGGCAGCTGCGCGACGGTACCTTCGGCGGTCTTTTCACCGCCGTTGGGGCGGCGCGACAGGTAGCCGGAGTCGATGACGCTCAGGTACTGGTTGGTCATGGCGTTACGCAGGCGGAAGCCATCGCCGGCGGGCTCAGCGACCCACTTCTGGGGGTTACGCGTCGCGTAGTCGCCCTGGAACGTGGGGGTGAACTCCTGGCTCGTGTCAGCGCACGCGTAGGCAACCGCGGGGTGTCCGGGGGTCGTCGACACGTGGGTCTCGGAGTTAGGCGTTTCCTCGGAGTAGACGGCGAGGCAGCGGTTCGCGTTGACCGAGCGGATCTGGTAGTAGCCGTCGGGGGTGGCGGCCAGCTCCCAGTTATCGGAGGCAGTGCCCGCGGTCGGGGTACCGCCAGACACGCTCAGGGCGCGCCCGTCGGACAGCGCAATCGTGTACTGGCCGGGGGCGAGGGTGTCGCGCGTGGGGTCGACGTAGATGGAGGGCTCACCCAGGGCCTTGATGCGCGCCTTGAAAGCCCCAACATTGCCGTCGGCCTTGGGGGTCTTGGCATTCCAGAACATCTGGGCACCGTAGCGCAGGCCTTCGGTGACCCAGGCTTCGGCCTCGTGGTCGGTGACCTTGCCGTGGCCGCCCTGCCAGATGGAGACCTTGCCGCCGCGGATGGAGGCGTCGGGAACCGAGTACCCCTTGTTCTGGTAGAACGTGTTCATCGTCCACTTTCCGTAGACACCTTCCAGGCCCTCCACCTGCATGACGTAGGAGGACGGCTGATCACGGTAGTAGTACAGGGCGGAGGAGGCGTTGACGACGGTGTAACCCGCGTCAACGAGGTCCTTGACGGGCAGGCCGCGGTTGGCGTCCTTCTTGCTAGACTCACCCTTGCCCCAGTATTCGATGATGACGTCCTTGTCGATCGCGATGCGCGAGATGTCGGCGATTCCGTCGTTCCACACGCGCAGCGTGCCGCCGCGAGACTTGACGTGCGCGTTGACCTTGTTGATGAAGTCGTTGAACGCAGCGTCGAAGGTCATGGACTGGTCGCCGTAGTGGCTGCGAATCTGCGCGAGGTACTTCTTGAAGTCGCCGGGGCCCTGCTTGAAGAAGAACTCGTCGGCACCCATGTGCCATTCGTTGGAGCCGAAGGCGTCCATGTACTCGTCGATGAGATCGAAGTAGAACTGCTGGGCGGCGGGGTCGATGAAGTTGAGGTGGTTGGGGCTCTTCTTGCCGGAGTCGTCAGCGACCTGGTACTGCGGGAAGTTGCCGAGGATGGTGCCGGTGTGGCCGGGGGCGTTGAGGAGCGGGACGACGCGAACGCCGACCTCGCGGCCGTGCTCGACGATGGCCTTGACCTCGTCCTTCGTGTAGTAGGAGAAGGAGGTGGTGGCGGGGTACTTGTCGGACTTGATGCGCAGCTCGAGGGACAGGTAGTTCATCTTCAGGTCGGACATGCGGTCGATCTGTCGGATGATCCAGTCCGGGGTGATGTGGGTGCCGCAGGCGCACAGGGTGGCGCCACGGTCGGCGAAACGCGGGATGTCCGTGATGCTGCCGGCGGGCACGGTACCCTGGCCGGCGCGCACAGCCTGTTCGATGGTGCGTGCGCCCCACAGGAGGCCAGCGCGGGTGGC
>CALBAF010000569.1 GCA_937926415.1 uncultured Actinomyces sp. | reverse complement strand
CTTGGTGTGCTCGTCACGCACCGAGTGCACTAGGTCATGGGACAGCACCTTGCGGTAGAGGGCTCGCGTGTAGAGGTTGACCGATGAGGAGTTGGCCCCCGCGCCCACCCCTAGACACACCGTGCCTGTGGCCATCCCGCAGTTGAGGTAGTTGATGTTCCATGTCGGCAAGGGCCGCAGCATATTCGTGTACAGGGCGTTGGTGCCGCACAGGAGCTTGATGTCGGCTCCTTTGAAGATACTGAGCCGACGCTTGGACAGCAGATACTGCGCCGGCGTGTACATCGGGGGGTGAGTGGCCAGGCGCATGACATAGTTCGATGAGAACAGCTCACGCCAGTTCATCTCAATGGATCGCCCAATGATCTCATCCCCCATATTGAGGGATCCAACAGATGTATCCAAAAGCAGAATACGCTTCATAATCTTCCCTTCTTGCGTCAGCAAGATACTTCAGCTCAACCAGTCAGATCGGCCCAGCAAGAATACGTCGTGTCGGCCCGTTTTCCCATAAACGTCACGAAAAGACAACAGGGATCATCACACTGTACAGTTAAGACAAAACGCAATGGTGAACACAAAAGCGATTCCACAAGCAGGGCAGTAAATCGTCGCTTCTCACACAGGGCCGTTACACCGCGCACATCCTGCGCCGACACCCCGGGTCAGAGCTGGCGCATCAGTCCCCCGCTCCTGTGCCTCAGGGACTCCGCCACGGCTCGAGCACTGTTGGTGAACCGTGATGTCGCTGTTCGCCAGGAGGATCAGGCAGGCCCAGACTGCCCCGTTCAGCCATGAGCCGCCGTCGAAGGACATACATGCGGTGATACTGATGAGCAGTGCGAGCTGGTAGGTGAGACGAAGGCGGTCTATTGGCAGGTTGATGCGGCGCCTGAGGTCTCGTGCCCGCACCACCAGGACGAGCATGTAAGCCACTGCTCCGGCCAGGCCGGCGCCCCACGGCCCCATGAACGGCACGAGAGCCACCCCGAGGACCACGTTGACCACCGCCCCCATCATGGTGGAGACCATGAGCATGCGACTGTTCATGAGCGCCTGGTAGAAGGTGCCGAAGAAGATGGTCATGACCCCGAAGGTCGCCGCCAGCATGAGCAGGGGGACGTAGCGCCACCCCTCGGCGAACTCGGCCTGGAGCATCACCCTGGAGATCGGCCGGTTCAAGGCGATGACCAGCCCGGCGGTCGACAGAGTGGCCAGCGAGTAGCCCCGCAGGACGGAGCCGAAGAAGGCGCCGCGGTCGGGTGAGTCGATCTCGCGGGCGGTGGAGTACTGCCAGGCCTGCTGGAAGACGGAGGCCACGATGTTGATGAGTGAGGGCATCTTGCTCGCCGCGGTGAAGAGCCCAGCGGCTGCCAGGCCGCTGCCCCACAGGACCACGTACCGGCCGGAGACACTGACCAGCCACCACGACAGCAGATTGGGCACGAGCGGCAGGCTGTAGACGAGCATCCGGCGCAGCAGCGCCCGATCGAACCTGAATGGGGCCAGGAGCCGGTACTCGGCCGACCCCAGGAAGGCGACAAGACCACCCACAAGGTAGCCGATGGTGTACGACCACAGGTAGCCCTCGATGCCTGTATGCGCACGGACCAGGAGCAGGTAGGTGGACACCACCATGGCGAGCGCATTGATGAGCCCATAGGCCACGAAGCGGCGCACGTGCCCCAACCCACGGGCGAGCTGGGTCGTGGCCTTGAAGACGCACACCGAGCAGAACAGGACGAAGAACGCTGCCGCATGCTCCATGTCCCACAAGACGCGCCCCAGCGCGCACAGCGCCCCGGCGCACACGACGCCTCCGCCCAGGACCACCAGGGAGCCGGCGAAGAGCTCATCCTTGGGAACGTCGTCGTCAATGGAGAACCGGTAGAGGGCCTCCACGACACCAAGCGAGAGCAGCGGCAGCACAATCTCGATCGCGCTGTTGAGCAGCTCGGCCGTCCCGTACTCACCGGCAGTCAGGGCGGTTGTGTACAAGGGCATGAGGACCAGGGAGACGGCCTTGATCGCCAGGCCCCCCAGCGCGAAGACCAGGGTGTTACCCAGCAGGAGTCTCATGCGCCCCTTATGGCTAGCCGACATCGAACTGAGCCTTCCACTTCTCGATGCGGTCGAAGTCCAGGCCATGGATCGCGGTCGGCCAGGAGGACTCGATCAAGTCGGCCAGATCGGTCTCGATGGAGTCGCGCTCCACCAGCGGCAGGGAGTAGTCCTTGGCCATCTCCCGCGCGCGGTAGTCGATGGCCACGATGATGGCGCGCCGCTTGCGCTGCAGGGCGAAGATGCCCCCGTGCAGGCGGTTTCCCACGTAGTCGACGCCCCGGTCGAGCACCTCCCGGAAACCTGCCAGGCTCGGCGTGACGATCTCGACTCCATCGGCCGCTCCCAGCGACTGCAGGTAGTCCAGGTCGTCGATGGACTGGGGCCAGAAGTGCAGTCGCGAGTAGCTCCTGCGCAGCACGTCGACCATTGCCCGGTCCTTGCGCGGGTTCGGGTGGTAGGAGGTGAGCGTGAAGACCACCTCGTCGCCCTTGGTGCGGGCGATGGTCTCGCAGTGCTCAGGGGTCAGTCCCCACAGGGTGGGGCAGCCGGTGTTCCAGGCTCGCAGACCCACCCGCTGCAGGAGATGCTTGGTGCGCTCGTCA
>CALBAF010000568.1 GCA_937926415.1 uncultured Actinomyces sp. | reverse complement strand
CTCGGCGATCGCACCGTTCTCGGCGGCGTCGGAGCTGTCGACCTGGTGGCACAGTCTCCGCAACGACTGCAGGTCCTCCAGGACCGGCCCCTGCTCGTTGCTCCAGACGCGGTCCCAGCCGGGCGACAGGCTCAGGAAGGTGGCAGTGTTGGCGATAACGTCGTCGAGGGAGTCCAGGAGCTCGGAACGCTTCTCCAGCTCGGTGGCCCGTCTCAGCACCGACATGCCGAACCACTGGGTGCGGTAGGGGTTGCCGAAGTCCTGCCAGGAGCGGGTGACCTTCTCATCCTCCTCACGGAACCACCGGTAGCGGGCCATGACCTGGGCACCGTGCGGCTCATCCTCGGGGATCGTACCGGCCAGGAGCTCGGTGGTCTCGTAGTCGTGGGTGACCTGCGAGTAGTGGCGCAGCGCCTCACGCGCCCGACGTCGCGCCGTGACGCCACGCCACAGGTAGTACACGAGCCAGGTGACGCCTGCAAGCGCTGAGATTCCGGGCAGGATGTAGGTCATGACGATGCCACCGCCACCGACCCGGCCGACGACGTCCGCGGTCTTGGCCGCCATGGAGACGGTGCCCCCGTACCAGTCAGCCCGGCGGTACTGGTCCTTGGCGGCGTCCTGGATGGCTGCCTGCTGATCCAGGGTGACCGCGACATCCTCACCGAAGTAGCAGCCCACCTTGCGTGAGTCGGGGGCGACCGCCAGGATCACCAGGCCGTCACTCCAGTACTTGGGGTTCGACGTCGAGACCCACGGGACATCAGTGTCGCTCGCATGCGAACGGGCATACTCCAGCACGGCGTCGTCGAGGTTGTCGATGTCCTCACCCGGCACTGTGAGGACAGCCAGGTGGACCTGCTTGCGGAACTCCAGATTCTTGAGCGTGGCGCTCAGCGCTGTGCTGTCAAGCACGCCGGCCTCGTCCTGGACCTCGACCGTGGGCCGGTAGGTGACCACCGCCTCCTTCTTCGATGGCCAGAGCCATACGATCAGCGGCGAGAGGACCAGGGTCAGGCCCAGGACCATGATGGCGGTGAAGGCCACCACTAAACGGGTTCCGCCCGAGCGTGTGGCGGGATTCTGCCCCAGCTGCTCCATCCGAGC
>CALBAF010000567.1 GCA_937926415.1 uncultured Actinomyces sp. | reverse complement strand
GTGGGGGTGGGGTGGTCGTTCCCGGCTCACCGCAACACCTTGTACGCGTCCCTGGGCCGCTGCGTCGAGCGGGGCTACCGCCAGGCGATCTCTCAGGCCCTGTTCGAGCACGTCACCGCCAGTGGGGGCCTTGCCCTGTGCCTGTACGACGTCACCCCCTCTACTTCGAGGCCGAGCGTGAGGACGACCTGCGGCGGGTCGGCTACTCCAAAGAGCGGAGGGTCGACCCCCAGATCATCGTCGGCCTGCTGGTCGACCGCCGTGGTTTTCCTCTCCAGGTCGGCTGCTGGGAGGGAAACAAGGCCGAGACCACCACGATCATCCCCATCGTGGAGGCCTTCCAGGCCGCCCACGGCATCGAGGACCTCATCATCGTCGCCGACGCCGGCATGCTCTCAGCGGCCAACCTCAAGTCTCTGCATGAGGCAAGGCTGCGGTTCATTGTCGGGGCCCGCACCACCCGGGCCCCAGGCGACCTGGAGGCCCCCTTCCACTGGGAAGGTGACGCCTTCACCGACGGCCAGGTCATCGACACCATCACCCCCAAGCGGGGCTCCAGGAGCGAGCGGGACAAGAGCCGCAAGGCCGAGCCGGTGTGGGACCCGCACACCCACCCGGGCTCATGGAGGGCCATCTGGGCCTACTCCAAGAAGCGCGCCGCCAGGGACAACCAGACCCTGACCGCCCAGGCCAACCGCGCCCGGGCCATCCGTCGCCGGCGAGAAGCGCCCCAAGGGCACACGTTTTGTCACCGTCCATCAAGGCGATCAGGTCCTCGATGAGGCCTCCATCACCAGGGCCCGTTCCCTGGTGGGACTCAAGGGCTACGCCACCTTTCGTTCCGTCCCGCCTGATGGGCGCCGGTGAGGTGGTCTCCTCGTATCACGAGCTGTGGCACGCCCGGGCAGTCCTTCGCCGATGAGCAAGCACGACCTGAGAGCCCGCCCCGTGTTCCACCACACCCGCGATGCCATCGAGGCGCACCTGACCGTGGTCATGGCCGCCCTGGCCGTCGCCCGGCACCTCCAGGAGACCACCGGGATCAGCATCAAACGCATCATCCGTGCCCTCAAGCCCCTCCAGGAGATCACCATCAACCTCAACGGCCACCACCTCACCGCCGCCGACCCCCTGACCCCCGAAGCCGAAGAAATCCTCACCGCCCTGAGCATCCCAACAGGGCACTAAAAACTGTGCAACTCAGGTTCGACTTCCCTGGGACGCACAATATGCTGCTCACCATAACCTTGCTGACGCCCAGTAGTCGAACAGCGGATATCTTCAACCCCGCCCGAGAACCGCCCGCCCACGTGTCTGCCGACAGGAACTCTCCTCATGACCGATACCAGC
>CALBAF010000566.1 GCA_937926415.1 uncultured Actinomyces sp. | reverse complement strand
CTTCGACACCAGCGACCGCCTCTACTTCGAGCCCCTCACGCTCGAGGACGTCCTGGAGATCTACCGCGCCGAGTGCGCCGCGGGTCCCGTCAAGGGAATGATCGTCCAGCTCGGCGGTCAGACGCCGCTGTCGCTGGCGGCCGACCTCGAGCGCGCCGGCGTGCCGATTCTTGGCACCAGCCCTCGCGCCATCGACCTCGCCGAAGACCGCGAGGAATTCGGCAAGGTTCTCGAAGCCGCACAGTGCCCGGCACCCGCCCACGACACCGCGAACACCCCCGAGCAGGTCATCGCCGTCGCCGAGCAGGTCGGCTACCCGGTCCTCGTGCGCCCCTCCTTCGTGCTTGGCGGACGCGGCATGGCGATCATCAACGACGAGCCGGCGCTGCGCGATTACCTCGCGAGCCATGACTCCGAACTGCTGTTCTCCCGTGGCCCGCTCCTCATCGACCGATTCCTGGACGCAGCCATCGAGATCGACGTGGACGCCCTGTACGACGGCGAAGAGCTGTTCATGGGCGCGATCATGGAGCACATCGAGGAGGCGGGTATCCACTCGGGTGACTCCTCCTGCGTGTTGCCTCCCATGACGCTGTCCGCGCGCGAGCTCGAGCGTATTACGGCCTCGACCGAGGCCATCGCGCGTGGCGTCGGTGTGCGTGGCCTGATCAACATCCAGTTCGCGCTGCTCTCCGACACGCTTTACGTCATCGAGGCGAACCCGCGTGCCTCGCGCACCGTGCCCTTCGCCTCGAAGGCAACCGGCGTACAGCTCGCGAAGGCAGCGGCGCTCATCCAGGTGGGCGAATCGATCGCTTCGCTGCGCGAGCAGGGACTGCTGCCCACCCAGGACGCCCGCACGATTAGCGACGGCGGATCGATCGCTGTCAAGGCTGCGGTCCTTCCCTTCAAGCGCTTCCGCACGGCTGGCGGCGAGATCGTCGACACAGTGCTTGGCCCCGAGATGCGTTCCACGGGCGAGGTCATGGGCATCGACCGTGACTTCCCGACGGCCTTCGCCAAGTCGCAGCTCGGTGCCTCCACCGACATGCCCACGTCGGGCACCGTCTTCATCTCGATTGCGGACACCGACAAGCGAGCGATCGTTCTGCCGGCCGCCCGTATGCACGAGATGGGTTTCAAGATCCTCGCGACCTCCGGAACAGCATCGGTCCTGCGCCGCAATGGCATCGAGGCCCAGGCTATCCGTAAGTCCTCCGAGGGCCGCGGTGACGACGGCGAGCCGACGGTCGTCGACCTCATCAACGATGGCTCGATCGACATGGTCGTCAACACGCCTCAGCGCAGCGCCCCGCGTAATGACGGCTATCAGATCCGCGCCGCCGCAGCCTCGCAGGACCGCCCCGCGGTGACCACTCTGCAGGCGTTCAACGCGATGGTCCAGGCCATCGAAGTGCGCATGCGCGGCGCCTATTCGGTGCGTTCCCTGCAGGAATGGGATTCCATCCGATCGGAGGAAACACGATGACTACTTCTGCAATCAAGCCTGCGGCATCCGCCGGCTTCGGCGACCGTCTCTACGCCGCCATGCGCGCCTACGGACCCGTCTGCGTGGGCATCGATCCGCACGCCGTTCTGTTGCAGGAATGGGGACTTGACGACGACGCGAACGGTGTGCGAGAGTTTTCCCTTCGCGTCATCGAGGCTCTCGGTGGCCGCGTCGCAGCGTTCAAGCCTCAGGCCGCCTTCTTTGAGCGGCACGGCTCTCGAGGCGTCGCTGTCCTCGAGGAGGTTATCGCTGCCTGCCGCGAAGTCGGCACGCTGTGCATCGTGGATGCCAAGCGCGGCGACATCGGATCGACGATGGACGGTTATGCCCAGGCATTCCTCTCCGATTCCTCGCCTCTGGCGGGCGACGCCGTCACGCTCTCGCCATACCTGGGTGTTGGCTCCTTGACTCCTGCACTTGAGCTTGCACGACAGACGGGTAGGGGAGTGTTCGTCTTGGCGCTCACCTCCAACCCCGAAGGAGCCTCTGTTCAGCACGCTCGCGGCGACGATGGAATCAGTGTCGCAGCGCGTGTCGTGTCCCAACTGGCGGACTTTAACAGTCGATGTGAGCAACAACACCTTGGTCCCGCTGGCATCGTCGTGGGAGCTACGGTGGGCGACGCGGTGATGCGTTTAGGCATCGATCTCGCCTCGCTCAATGGCGCGTTTTTGGCTCCAGGAGTGGGCGCACAAGGTGCAGGTCCGGCGCAGGTCAGGGAGGTTTTCGCAGGAGCTGCGGATGCGGTGCTGGCCTCATCTTCCCGTGCGATTTTGCGCGCCGGGCCGAGCATCACCGGCCTTCGAGATGCCTACCGTGCGACGGTCGATTCGCTGCAATAATCTACTGTGTTACTAAAGATTCAGCGTTTTGGTCTAGCACTAGTGGTCTGGAAGGTGACATAGTTTATTTACGAAGATCCCAACCGAGGAGATGATCAGAATGGCACTACCTGATCTCACGCCGGAACAGAGGGCACAGGCCCTCGAGAAGGCGACACAGGCCCGTCGGCGTCGCGCCGAAGTGAAGAACGCGCTCAAGGCGCGTTCGATGAACCTGTCTGAGGTTTTGGAACTCGCTGATTCAGACGAAGCCGTGGCGAAGATGAAAGTCGTTTCGCTACTGGAGTCGCTGCCGCGCGTCGGCACGAACACGGCTGCCGTCCTGATGGATGAGTACAAGATTGCCCAGAGCAGGCGTGTACGTGGCCTCGGCCCCGTCCAGCGGAAGGCTCTTGTCGAGCGTTTCGGCTGATACGCTCAGGCGTGGCACACTTGAGTCATGAACAAGGCTCAATTGACTGTCCTCGCTGGCCCTACGGCCGTTGGAAAGGGAACTGTTGTCGCGGCGCTCAAGGAACGCTACCCGACGCTGAATGTGTCGGTCTCGGCAACGACTCGCGATCCTCGGCCAGGTGAACTGAACGGCGTCCACTACTACTTCGTTTCCCCACACGAGTTCGATGCAATGATCGAACGGGGAGACATGTTGGAGTGGGCGCTTGTTCATGGGAAAAACAAGTACGGAACTCCTCGCGGTCCCGTCGATGACGCCCTCGAAGCTGGCAAGCCGGTCCTTCTTGAAATTGACCTGGCCGGCGCACGCCAGGTTCGTGTCAACAGGCCCGACGCACAGTTTATTTTCTTGGCCCCGCCCTCGTGGGAGGAGCTCGAGCGTCGCCTGATCGGCCGCGGCACCGAAGGCCCCGAGGAACAGGCTCGTCGCCTGGCTACCGCCCGCGTTGAGCTCGAGGCTGCCTCGGAGTTTGACCACGTTGTGATCAACGACGATATCGAGCGCGCGGTCGATGAGCTGGCTCGGCTCATTGGCCTGGAGTAGTATCTATCTGAATCCGCCACTGAGAGGAATACACGCATGTCCGGAATTGTTGCCCAGCCCGTGGGCATCACGTCCCCGCCCATTGACGATCTGCTGGAGCACGTCGATTCCAAGTACGCGCTGGTTATCTTCGCTGCGAAGCGTGCGCGCCAGATTAACTCCTATAATCTGCAGCTTCAGCAGAACATGATCCAGTTCGTGGGTCCGGTCGTCGACGTGCAGCCGGACGAGAAGCCCCTGGCGGTTTCCCTGCGCGAGATCAACGAAGGCCTCCTGTCTCTCGAAGCTAACCCCGAGGCATGACATGGCAACGATCGTCGTCGGCGTGACCGGCGGCGTCGCAGCCTTTAAAGCACCCATCGTGGTCCGCGAGTGTCAACGCGCGGGCCACGACGTGTATGTCGCTGCGACGCGCGCGTCACTGGATTTCGTTGGCCGCTCCACCTGGGAGGGCATCACGTCACGTCCGGTCGCCGTGGAGATCACGGGGGAGGGGCGCGCCGAACACGTGGAGCTAGCGCGCATCGCCGATCTCATCATCGTCGTGCCAGCCACTGCGAATTCCTTGGCGCGTCTGGCCTGTGGTTTCGCCGACGACATGGTGTCCCTGACGGTTCTCGCCTCCGATGCCCCCGTCGTCGTCGCTCCCGCGATGCACTCCAACATGTGGTTGGCACCCGCCACCCAGGCGAACGTGCGCACGTTGCGCGAGCGCGGCGTTCACGTCATCGATCCAACGTCCGGCGCGCTCGGCTCTGGCGACAGCGGCATCGGCCGTCTTCCCGAACCCGAGGAGATCGCACGGGCGGCTCTCGAGGTGCTTTCCGCTCGCGAACAGGCATCACATGTTCTTTCCGGCCGCACGGTTGTCGTGACCGCCGGCGGCACACGCGAACCCATCGATCCCGTGCGTTTCTTGGGAAATCAGTCCTCTGGTCGCCAGGGTCTGGCAATCGCGGCCGCAGCGGCCCGTGCGGGCGCATCGGTACGCGTGATCACCGCAAACGTTGAGTCGGCGCTCCTGGCCGCTCTGCCCTCTCACGTGCAGGTCACACGCGTGGGGAGCGCCCTGCAGATGCGCGAGGCAACGATTGCCCAGACGGCCGACGCCGATGCCCTCGTGATGACGGCTGCCGTCGCAGACTTCCGCCCCGAGTCCACCTCTCAGCTGAAGATGAAGAAAGATCCCACGAACGAGGACGCGCCGACGATCCGCCTGGTTCGGAATCCCGATATCCTCGCCGAGATCGGACACAGCGAGGCGCGCCCGCCCCTCGTCGTCGGTTTCGCCGCGGAGACGGGTACCGACGAGGAGATCCTCGCCTACGGCGCTGACAAGGCCGCTCGTAAGGGTGCGGATTTCATCTGTTTGAACCGGGTGGGGGAGAACGTCGGTTTTGGCGACGTCCCCAACGATATTCGACTCCTCGATGCGAGCGGTCACATCGCAGCCCGTTACGTCGGCTCAAAGGATGAGGTCGCCGCCGGTCTTGTCGGCCATATGGCTTCATTCCTTGATAATCTAAAGCGGTGAGTCAACAGCTTTTTTCTTCCGAGTCCGTTACCGAAGGTCACCCCGACAAGGTGTGTGACCGCATCTCTGATGCGATCCTCGACGCGCTGCTTGCCGCCGATCCGCGCTCGCGCGTGGCCGTTGAGACGATGGCGGCAACCGGTCTCATTCACATCGCCGGCGAGGTGACAACCGAGGCGTATGTCGAAATCCCGGAGATCGTACGTCGCGAAATCCTCTCGATCGGATACGACTCGTCGCGCGTTGGCTTCGATGGCGCCTCCTGTGGCGTCTCTGTCTCGCTCGACGGCCAGAGCCCCGATATCGCCGGTGGCGTCGACGAGGCTCTTGAGGTTCGTGGCACCCAGGGCGGCGACCCGCGCGACCGTCTCGGCGCCGGCGACCAGGGCATCATGTTTGGCTACGCGTCCTCTGACACGCCCGACCTGATGCCTGCCCCCATTTGGCTCGCTCACCGCCTCGCCAAGCGCCTGACCGACGTGCGCAAGCAGGGCACCGTCGAGGGGCTGCGTCCGGACGGCAAGACTCAGGTGACGCTCGCGTACGAGAACGGTCGCCCGGTGGGTATCGACACGATCGTCGTGTCCACCCAGCACGACGAGGCGCTCTCGCAGTCGGCGATCGCCGACGCGGTGCGCGACTACGTCATCACCCCGGTGATCGAGGAGTCTGGCCTCGCCTTGGCTACCGGCTCCATGAAGACTCTCATCAATCCCTCGGGCCGTTTCGTCCTGGGCGGTCCGGCGGCGGACGCTGGCCTCACCGGCCGCAAGATCATCGTCGACACCTACGGAGGCATGGCCCGCCACGGCGGCGGCGCGTTCTCTGGCAAGGACCCGTCAAAGGTCGATCGTTCCGCGACCTACGCTGCGCGCTGGGTCGCCAAGAACGTCGTGTCCGCTGGCATTGCCCAGCGATGCGAAATTCAGCTCGCCTACGCCATCGGACGTGCACACCCGATCGGCCTGTACGTCGACACCTTCGGCACTGCAGCGGTCCCCGAGGGACGCATCGCGGACGCCATTCGTGAGGTGTTCGACCTGCGTCCGCTCGGTATGATCGAAGACCTTGATCTGCTGCGTCCGATCTACCGCGAGACCGCCGCATACGGTCACTTTGGTCGCGACCAGTTCCCGTGGGAGGCGACCAACCGCGTCGATGCTCTCAAGGCCGCACTGGCATGAGCGACGCACTGGAAACCGAGGACTACCTGCCCTCGTACGAGACCGAGTCCGCTCGCCGCGCCTGGCGGCGTCGCACGAGCCTGGAGATGATCATCTCCGGCTTCATCGGCCTCGTCACGTCTTTCGTTCTTTCGATCGAGGCGTGGCAGCTGGCTGCTGATTCTTCGGCGCGCTTCGGCTGCGATATTTCATCCGTGCTGTCGTGTTCGGCGGTCGCGCAGACGTGGCAGGCTCGTATCCTCGGCTTCCCCAACGCGTTCCTCGGTATCTTTTTCGAGGCCGTTGTCCTGGCAATTTCAGTGGCGATTTTTGCCGGCGTGAAGTTCCCGCGCTGGTACATGCTGGGCACCAACCTGCTCTACACGATCGCCCTCTTTTTTGCGTTCTGGCTCTTCGGGCAGTCGTACTTCATCATCCAGGTGCTGTGCCCGTGGTGCCTGCTCATCACGCTCACGACGACCCTCGTGTTTGGCGGGATCACACGCATTAACATCCGCGATGGCGTGATTCCGGCGCCTGCGGCGCTCCGTCGACTCATTGCCCAGGGGCTTGACTGGGCCCTGTGGGGTCTGATCATCTTCAGCGTGCTCGCCATGGTGGTCGCGAAGTACGGCGTGAAGCTTCTCGGCTAAGAGTGGTACGCAGGTGAGAGCGGGCCGTGATTCACTAGGACCATGACTTCCCAACAGGGCATGCTTGACGGTTTCGATCCGCCGCGTTCTCGCAGCGCGGAGATCGCTCGCGTGCTCGTTGACGTCGATTTGCCCCACATGGATCGGCCACTCGACTACGTCATCCCCGACAGGCTGATCGACCAGGCTCTCGTCGGTTGCTCTGTGCGCGTCCGTTTCTCGGGTTCTCGTGTCGACGGTTGGATTGTTGAGCGCGTGCGCCGTGACGATCTGGTCGATGAGACGGCACAGGTCGAGTCTGTCTCCTCGTCGTTGCCCGTGCTACCTCCCACCCTCTATGCGACTGCCCGTCGCATCGGCGCGCGTTTCCTTGCAACGACGTCGCAGGTGCTGTCCCTGGCGATCCCGCCGCGACACGCGCGGGGAGAAAAGGCCGTTCTCACAGAATCTGCCCCGGCATGGCCGCACGTCGATGTCCCGGTCGACTCACACGGGTGGTCCTCCTATTCAGCCGGCCCGGCGCTTCTTGCGCATCTGGCCGCGGGAGAGTCTCCGCGTGCGGTCGTCACCGCCCTGCGGCCCGCCTTGCGCGGCTGCTTGGCGGATGCCGTCGCTTCAACGGTTGCTTCCGGTCGCAGCGTCATCGTCATTACGGCAACTGGTGAGGATGCGGTGCGCTACGCCCGTCACATTGAAGAAGATCTCGGAGTCACAGTCGCGGTGACCGGCAGCGAGGTCACCGCTGAGGAGCGCTATCGCGTCCACGCATCTGCTTCGCTCGGCCGCGTCCCCGTCGTCGTTGGAACGCGTTCGGCGGTGTGGGTCCCCTGCGCACAGCTCGGTCTCGTCGTGATCTGCGACGATGGTGATGACCGGTTGCGTGAGCGCCGATTCCCTCGATGCGATGCCCTGGATGTCGCAGTCCAACGGTGTGCTGTCGAAAAAGCAGGTCTCCTCGTCCTGTCGCACGCTCGCTCAGTCAAAGCTCAGGCTCTCGTGCGCTCGGGTTGGGCCGCCAGTCTTGATCCGCTGCCCGGGGCGCTGCGCGAAGCAACCCCGCGCGTACACCTGCACGGAGCCAGTGAAGCGGAACGCGAAGGGGCAAGCGGCCACATGCGCATTCCGCAGGCAGCGTTGCGCATGATTCGGCAGGGACTTCGAGAAGGCCCCGTGCTGATCCAGGTCGCGGCCTCAGGGTATTGGCCCACGGTCGTGTGTCGGCGCTGCGGCGAACGTGCTCGCTGTCGTCATTGCTCCGGGCCTCTCGCCGTCGGCAGTGGGGGAGAGGCGACCTGCTCGTGGTGTGCGCGCACCTCGCAGACGTGGAGGTGCCCGCACTGCTCGGGCACTGAGCTGCGCGCGGCTCGCGTGGGTTCTACGCGCACCGCCGAGGAGATCGCACGCAACCTGCCGGACGCGTCCGTGCTCGAGTCTTCGGCAGCTCATCGGATCAGCCGTCAGCTTCCCGCGCGTCCCACTGTTGTCGTTGCGACACCGGGAGCTGAACCCGACGTTGACAGTGGCTACGCCGCCGCAATCATTCTCGACGCTCACGCCCTTGCTGGCCGCACGGAGCTGTGGGCCCCGGAGGAAGCAGCCAGGCGGTGGTTGAACGCGTTGTCTCTCGTCCGCCCAGGCCACCCCGGCCTCGTCGTCGGGACGATTCCCGATGCCTTGGGGCAGACGCTGGTGCGCTGGGCTCCTACCGATTACGCGGAGCGTCTGCTCGATGAGCGCGAGGCCCTGGGCTTCTTCCCGGCCACGACGATGGTTGCTCTCGATGGGCCGGCGGCTCAGGTCCGCCAGGTCGCCGAACAGGTTATTCGCGAGGGAGGAGCTGAGCTGGTCGGTACCGTCGTACGACCGGCGACGCGCGAGGGCGAAGAAAATGAGGTGCGCACGCTCGTCCGCAGCCCTCTGGCCGGCGCCTCATCAATGCTCTCGGTGCTCACCGATATTCGACGTTCCCGCAGCGCGCGAAAGGTTCCCCTCGTCAAAATGAGCGTGAACCCACCCGAGCTCTTCTGAGTCAGGGCCTGCGCAGTGCCGTAAACTGGCGGCCGTGCGCATTATTTTTGCTGGTACCCCCGAGGCCGCAGTTCCCACGCTGCAGGCCCTGCTGTCGTCGTCCCACGAGGTCGCCCTCGTCATCACACGCCCGCCGGCACGGCGCGGCCGCGGAAAGACATTGCATCCGTCTCCTGTGGCGGAAGTTGCCACCGAATCCGGTGTGGAACTGTTGGAGACCACGACGCTGAAGACCGATGAGATTGCGCAGCGTATCGAGGGTGTCCGGGCAGACCTCGGCGTGGTCGTGGCGTACGGCGGTTTGGTTCCGCCGAACGTGCTCGCGATGCCCGCGCACGGTTGGGTCAACCTCCACTTTTCTGATCTTCCGAGGTGGCGCGGTGCCGCGCCTGTGCAGTGGGCGATTCGCGAAGGCGACGCGACGACCGCCTCCTGCGTATTCAATCTCGAGGAAGGCCTCGACACGGGCGACGTCTATTCGCGTGTCGAGGTTGCGATCGGCCACGAGAGCGCGGGCGAGCTGCTCGCATCGATGGCCGAGGCCGGGGCCTCTCAGGTGCTTCGCGTCGTGGATGCGCTCGCCGACGGTAGCGCGACCGCGGTACCGCAGAGCGTCGAAGGGCTGACGCATGCGCGCCGCCTCGAGCACATTGACGGCTACGTATCTTTCACCCACGACGCCGCGCACGAGGATCGCGTCATTCGCTCCGTGACCCCCAATCCCGGTGCCTACACGGTGCTGCCGGACGGGGCCCGCATGAAGCTTGACAAGGCCACACCCGTGGACCGTGACGATCTTGCGCCCGGCCAGCTCGAGGTGACGAAGAAGCAGGTGACCGTCGGCTGCGCAAGCGGAGCGCTTGTGCTCGGCAAGGTCGCCCCGGCCGGCAAGTCCTGGATGGACGCGGCCGCCTGGGCGAGGGGAGCGCGGCCCTCCGATGACCTGCGCCTTGGTGGAGAGCTGGAGGATGAGCGATGAGCGAGAGGCGTTACGCGGACGGTTACCGCAAGCTACGCAAGGCGGATGAGCCTCGTCGCATTGCGTACGACGTCCTTCATGAGGTGGCGACGCAGGGCGCGTTTGCCAACATCATTCTGCCGAAGGCATTGCGCCAGGCCCGGCGCGACGGCCATTTTTCTGACCGCGACGCCGCTTTCACATCCGAGCTCGTTCACGGAACCCTTCGTGCAATCGGCCGGCTCGACTGGGTGATTGCCCGTCACATCGATCGGCCACTCTCCGAGCTTGATCCTCGGGCACTCGTCGTCTTGCGCATGGGCGCCCACCAGCTTCTCGACATGCGCGTGCCCGATCACGCGGCTGTTTCCGCCACCGTCGATGTCGCCCGTGAGCACCTCACCGATGGCCCCGTCCGTTTCGTCAATGCCGTGTTGCGTTCGATCACGCGCGAGGACCCGTCCGAGCGCGAGGCAGCCATGGATGCGATCGCTGACGCGGACGAGGCCCTGGGCGTGCGCTACTCGCACCCCGCGTGGATGGTCGCTGCGTTCCGTGAGGCCCTGAAGGCCCACGGTTACCCTGAGGATGAACTTCTCGACGTTCTCGAGGCAGATAACGAGGTCCCCACGGTTACTCTGGTCGCCCGCCCGTCGTTGATGAGCGTGGACGAGCTGGCCGACGAGGCCGAGGACATTCTCGACACGCGCGTCGCCCTGGGTGCGGTCTCCCCGTATGCCGTGCTCCTCGAATCCGGGGACCCCGCGCGCCTTCCCTCGATTCGCGACGGACGCTCCGGCGCCCAGGACGAAGGCTCGCAGCTCGCCGCCCTTATCGCCGCGTCGGCACCGCTCGAAGGTGGCTCGGACGAGCG
>CALBAF010000565.1 GCA_937926415.1 uncultured Actinomyces sp. | reverse complement strand
GCCTGGGTCAGGGTCTTGACCACGGTGGCGTTCGCATCCGTGTTGGGGTTGGACTTGTAGATCGCGAACTCGGCGCCCTTCAGGGGGTACATGGCCGCGTTGTTCGGACCAATGTACTGGTTCGAGGCGTCCGCAAAGGTGGAGCCGGTGTTCTGCGTGCCGGCCTTCACGATCACGAAGTCGTGGGGGACGGTCGGGCCACAGGCCTTGTTGTTGCTCGTGCCATCGGAGTCCTTGCCGTTCTCAGCCAGGACCTCGTTGAAGAGGCCCTTGCCGGGGGCGAACTCGTTGTTTCCGTTGACGGAGCAGGCCAGGTCGACCTCGTTGTAGCCGGCGGCGGCGGGGTTACGGACGACCGCGAAGCGGATCCAGTATTCCTTGGTGGCCTTGGGGGCCAGCTCGACACCGTCGGTCAGCGTGTAGACGCCGCCGGTAGCGGTCGCGTTGGACGCGGAGTCCAGGCCGGCCTTCGTTTCGGCGATCTTCGCGGACTGGATCTCCAGGCCCTTCGCGAAGTCGGGCTTGTCGGTGAGCTTGCCGGTGTTGGCGGCCAGCGAGCCGTCGTTGGTGGCGACGATCTTGTAGTCCACGTTGAAGCTCGTGGCACCGCCCGCGCCGCCGTTTGCCTCGATGGACTTCTGGACGCGCAGCTTGGGAGCCTGGTATTCGTTCACGAACATACAGGTGATGGGGG
Organism: uncultured Actinomyces sp.; assembly: GCA_937926415.1. Taxonomy (GTDB): domain Bacteria; phylum Actinomycetota; class Actinomycetes; order Actinomycetales; family Actinomycetaceae; genus Pauljensenia. The sequence continues at coordinate 1,975 of CALBAF010000565.1, read as the reverse complement.
CTGCCTCGTTGGACGCTGCGCCGCCGACGTTCTTGAAGTTGACGCCGCGCTCGGTCTTGGTCACGGCGACGTCTTCACCGATGCCGTTGACGCACTTGATGTCCTTGAGGTTCCACTTGTCCTCGCCGCCGGTCGAGATGTCCTTCTCCGTGATGGTGAAGTCGGAGTTGCCGACCTCGAAGGGGATGAACACCGAGTCGTACTTCGCCTGGGCCTCACCGAAGGCGGTGGGGGTCAGCGACGCGAGCGTGTCGGCGGGCGCCATGTACTTGTTGCGCGCCGGAGCGGACGAGGCCGTGGGCTTCGAGACGGTCACCGTACCGGTGGTCGCGGGGCTGCGGTCGGTGTTGTCGTGCCAGGTCGCGCCGGTCTCCACCGAGAAGTTGGCGGCAGGGATCGTCGGGTTGGCACCCGACGGGTCCTCGACGGCCTTCGCGATGCGCACGGAGCGCTCCTCGGTGATGACGCCGTAGAGGCAGCCGTAGTTGACCGACAGCTCCTGCGTCACGAAGGTGTCGGTACGCTTGGCGTCCGCGGGCGGGGTCGCCGGGCAGTCGGCGGTCGGGATGGAGTTGAAGTTGTCCGGGGTCAGGAAGTTGGTCGCGTTCGTCGCGGGGGTGAAGCCCCACAGCTGCAGGCGGTAGGTGCGACCGTTCTTCGTGAAGGTACGATCCGAGGTCGTCTTCTCCAGCTTGACGGTATCCCACACGTAGGGGTTCTCATTGACGTTACCCTTGGCACCTGGCCACTCGATGGGCAGGGCCCTCTTCGTCGTGATCTGGTTATAGGGCTGCTCAGCACCCTTGTTGTAGTACTGGCTGTAGAGGTCGTAGTCGCCGTTACCCTCGCCCACGTACTTGACGCAGTAGTAGCGTCCGGAGCGGGACTCGGGCTTGTTGACGTAGCCCTGCGAGCGGTCAGCCGCGTTGACCGGGTCAGGCTCGTAGGCCGTACCGATAAACTGCTTCTGGCCATTCTCATCCAGAACGTACTGGCCGCCCTTCTTTGCCCACTGGGGCGTGCCATAGTAGATTCCCTGGTCCATGACGGCGTCGCGCAGATACGAAACGCCGGAAGCCGGAAGTGCAGGATCGGTCGCAGCCTTGCCGTTAATACCGATGTCCGTGCGGCAGGTGCCGGTGCCAGCGATTCCGGGGTGCTTGATGTACGCACCGCCCTTGCGGTACATGATCGTCGAGGACAGAGTATTGAAGGTCTCGTGGTTAACGAAGGGATACGATTCGCCCGTGTCGCCGGGGATCAGACCGGTCAGCTGCAGGTTTAGCGATGAGTGCAGGTAGGGCTGATTCGGGGTAGTACCGCCAATCGGCAGGTTGTTATGGCGGATCGCACCAAGCAGGAAGGTCTGGCCGGGCTCGACCTCGCCGGGGTTGTTCGGCTTGAAGCCGATGGCACTCTGGCCGTTCACCCAGATGGCTTTGCTACCTGCATTCTTCCACTTGTCGTAGTGGGCCTGCATCCACGCCTTGCTGTCGGGCGGGTCACCGTAGTCAACATCCTGGTTATCCCACTTCCACGGCATACCGCGGGCAATGTAGGTCCACGCGTCGTTCGCCTTCGCATAGGGACCGCCAAGCGTCGTCGTGGTCGGCTCATCGCCCGTGCGGATCCGGTCCTCCGTCATACCCTTCACGATGCCGTAGCGGATGAAGTTGTTGTAGTCCGTGCTCGTATCAGTCTCGGAGTCGTTAGTGACGCCTTTACCCATCCAGGCAGAGACCTCGCCGACCTCAATCTTGGTCGCGGCGGGCTCCTGGGCGGCCTGAGCGGCCTCAGGGGCGGCGGCCTGGGAGACGACCAGCGTACCGGTGGCGGTTGCCACGACGGCCAGGGCGGCCAGGGCGCGGGACGCGACTCCTGCTCGCTTGGTCCGCGCGTGGCCTGCGCGCGCTCGACTCGTTGCCATTAATCGCACTCCTTGAAGACTGTTGCTTCGCTGTGTCGTACTCGGGGG
>CALBAF010000564.1 GCA_937926415.1 uncultured Actinomyces sp. | reverse complement strand
TCCTCATGCTGTCGACGAACAACATCCTCAAGCCCTCCGACGGCCGCCCCGTGGCCATGCCGTCGCAGGACATGATCATCGGTCTGTTCCACCTGACGTCGACCCCGGACCCGTCGGTCCCGGTCGCCACGGATGAGGACGGCAACCCCGTGGTGCCGTACTTCTCCAGCCAGGCGGAGGCCCAGATGGCGTTCGACGCCGGCAACCTGCACCTGAACGCGACCGCGCGCATCCGCTTCGCCGACGGCACCGTGCCGCCCGAGGGCTGGGAAGCCCCCGAGGGCTGGGAGCCGGGTGACGAGCTGATCCTCGAGACCAGCCTCGGCCGCGCGATCTTCAACGAACTGCTCCCCACCGACTACCCCTTCGTCAACGAGGTCGTCGGCAAGAAGCAGCTCGGTAACATCGTGAACGCGCTGACCCAGCGTTACCCGAACGTGCTCGTGGCGGACTGCCTCGACGCACTGAAGTCGGCTGGCTTCCACTGGTCGACCTGGTCGGGCATCACGATTGCGTTCTCCGACATTCAGGCCTCGCCGCGTAAGCGCGAGATCCTGGCTCGCTACGAGGCCAAGGCCGCCGAGATCGTCGAGCAGTTCGAGACGGGTATTATCCTCGAGGAGACCCGTTACGAGGAGCTCGTGAAGCTGTGGCTGCAGTGCACCGAAGAGGTCGCCGACGACATGCGCGCGAACTTCGACGAGCGCAACACCGTGTACCGCATGGTGAGCTCCGGCGCCCGTGGTAACTGGTCGCAGGTTCAGCAGATCGCCGGTATGCGTGGCCTCGTGTCCGACCCGAAGCAGAAGCTGATCGAGCAGCCCATTAAGGCGAACTACCGCGAGGGCCTGACGGTTCTCGAGTACTTCATCGCCACGCACGGCGCCCGTAAGGGTCTGGTCGATACGGCTCTGCGTACCGCCGAGTCGGGCTACCTGACCCGTCGTCTGGTCGACGTCTCGCAGGACGTCATCGTCCGCGAGGCCGACTGTGGCACCCGCGCCGGCCTGAAGATCGACATCGCTCACAAGAACGAGTTCGGTGAGTGGGAGGCGTCCGAGACCATCGAGACGACCGCCTACGCCCGTAACCTCGCCCGCGACGCGGTGAACGAGGCCGGAGAGGTCGTCATGCCCGCGGGCACCGACCTGGGTGACGACCAGCTCGCTGAGCTCGTCGCAGCCGGCGTTGCGCAGATCGTCTGCCGTTCCGTCCTCACCTGTGAGTCGCAGGTTGGCACCTGTGCGGCCTGCTACGGTCGCTCGCTGGCCACCGGCAAGCAGGTCGACATCGGCGAGGCCGTCGGCATCATCGCCGCCCAGTCGATTGGCGAGCCCGGCACGCAGCTGACGATGCGTACGTTCCACACCGGTGGCGCCGCCTCCGCTGCGGATATTACGCAGGGTCTGCCCCGTGTCCAGGAACTCTTCGAGGCCCGCAGCCCGAAGGTCGAGGCGAAGATGAACGAGGCCGCCGGCCGCGTCCACATCGACGACGAAGACCCGAGCGCGCGTAAGGTCGTCATCACCCGTGACGACGGCAAGGAAGACCTGGTCATCGAGGTTTCGCGTCGCCAGAAGCTCCTCGTCTCCGAGGGCCAGCACATCGAGGCCGGCACCCCGCTGACCGAGGGCCAGCTGGACCCCAAGGAAATCCTGCGCATCATGGGCCGCAACGTGTCCCAGAAGATGCTCGTGGACGAGGTCCAGAAGGTGTACCGCGACCAGGGCGTGGGCATCCACGCCAAGCACATCGAGGTCATCGTCCGTCAGATGCTGCGCCGCGTCACCATCCTGGAGCCCGGCGACACGACGTTCATGCCCGGCGAGCTCGTCGACCGCATGGCGTACCTGACGCAGAACCGTCGCGTCGCAGCCGAGGGCGGCCAGCCCGCCTCCGGCCGCCAGATGCTGATGGGCATCACGAAGGCGTCGCTGGCCACGGATTCGTGGCTGTCGGCCGCGTCCTTCCAGGAGACCACCAAGGTCCTGACCGAGGCCGCCATGAACGGCAAGTCGGACTCCCTGGTGGGCCTCAAGGAGAACGTCATCCTCGGTAAGCTCATCCCGGCTGGCACCGGCCTGTCGCGCTACAACGACGTCATCGTCGAGCCGACGGCTGAGGCCATGGCGAACTCGAACTACTCCGAGGCCGACTTCGGTGACGGCTCCGTGTCCGAGGACTTCCTCGACGCGCTGGGCGCCATCGACTTTGGCATGAACTTCCGCGAGTAATCCGGTTCGTGACTGCTTGGGGCCCCGGCCTTGTCCGTGAGAACGTGACGAGGCCGGGGCCCCTTGTCGTATCTGCTTGCTTGCCCTGCTAGTGCCGGGTATGTCAAATGGCGGAGCATATCGAGCGCCAGTTGAGACAGGAGAAGATGACGAGTTAACTATTTGGAAAGCTGACATGCGAATGCTAGATTGGCCGCATATATCCCTCAACGCTTAAGGATGTCTCCTCATGCGCCTGTCCAAGAAAATGGTCATTGCTGCGCTCGGCTCCGCGACCCTCGTTCTCAACCCGTTGGCAGCCCTCGCCGCTGGTCCCACGATTGAGGATGCGGACGGTCCGCTCGTTCGGATCGCCATCTCCGACACGCTCAACTGCTCGATCAACTACAAGGGCGATAGGTACAACGAGTTCTACAACAGTAGCTCCACGACGGATCCAGCCGACTGTGGAACGTTCCTCGCTGTGGGATCTGAGCTCTTCGGTCCGGGTGAGCTGAATTCGCGTCAGGCAAGGTCTATGAGTGCGATCGCCTGGACGCCGGTCTCGCAAACGAAGTCCGGCACGGGTACCCAAGCCGATCCGTGGGTCCTCACAACTGTCGTTCGCGGCGGTGGATTCGAGATCACGCAGACGGACACCTACTCAAAGGGTAATGAATTCTACGCGACGACCTCGTCGGTGAAGAACATCTCGAGTGCAGCTCAGGACTTTACGCTCTACCACGCGGCGGATTGCTACCTCCAGGACAACGATTACGGCTTCGGCGAGTACGACGCGAACACGGGGACGGTCATCTGCCGAGCGGAGGATCCGGAAACCGGTGCGCATACGGATCGTGGCCGTGTCGAGCAGTTCATCCCGACGACCGCCGGTTCGAACTACTACTACAGTTCCTATGACGAGGTCTGGGGTAAGCTCAAGGATCGTGCGCCGCTGCCCAATATGCTCGCGTACGCAGATTCCAACCGGGATAATGGTATGGCTCTGAGCTGGACTCGTACCCTCGAGCCGAATGCGACGGCCGACTACTCTCTCATCACCTCCTTCTCGCCGAAGGGCCAGGTTGCGCTGTCCTCGACGACGTGCGCCGTCGCCCAGCCGGGCGCCGACTCCACCGCGACGCGCACCATCGGCGTGACGATCACGAACCCGAACCCGGACGTCAAGTCAGTCCAGACGGTCATCGCGACCCTGTCGGACGATGCCACCTACGTTCCCCAGTCAGCTAGCGGTGCCCCCGAGCCGACGGTCGCGGGCAAGGTTCTTACCTTCAAGGATCTCGAGCTTCCCGCCAACGGCTCGGTGAAGTTCTCGTTCCTTATTACCGGCAGCGCTGAGGTTACTCCGCTTGTGAAGATCTCGGGGACGACGACGAGCGGCGCAGCCATCGTCGAGTCCGATACCTCGGCGTCTTCGACGTGCGATTTCCCTGAGCTTCCGAAGCCTGAGCAGCCCCAGCCGACTCCCGAGCAGCCCCAGCCGACTCCTGAGCAGCCCCAGCCCACTGCCGAGCAGCCCCAGCCGACCCCCGAGCAGCCGCAGCCCGCGGGCGGCAAGAGCTCTGACGGCAACAAGCTTGCCAGCACCGGTGCGAACACCGGCGTCGCCATCGCGGTCGTCGG
>CALBAF010000563.1 GCA_937926415.1 uncultured Actinomyces sp. | reverse complement strand
TCGAGCGCGCGGTCGCCAAGATTCGCGCCGCCAAGCGTCCCCTCATCATCGCCGGCGGTGGCGCCATCTACTCCGAGGCCTCGGAGGAGCTGCGCGCATTCGTGGCCGCGACCGGCATCCCGGTGGCGGACACGCAGGCCGGTAAGGGTGCCATCAACTGCGATCACCCCTGCTCCGTGGGCGGCGTCGGCTCCACCGGCGGCGACTCGGGCAACCACCTCGCCGACAAGGCTGACCTGATCATCGGCGTGGGCACGCGCTACTCCGACTTCACGACGGCCTCGAAGACGCAGTTCAAGAACCCCGACGTCTCCTTCGTCAACATCAACATCACGCCCTTCGACGCCGCCAAGCAGAGCGCCGAGATGGTCGTGGCCGACGCCCGCGAGGCGCTCGTTGCCCTGACCGAGGAGCTGGCCGACTACCGCGTCGACGAGTCCTACACCGCCGAGATCGCCGCAGAGCGCAAGGCCTGGGCCGCCAAGGTGGAGCAGTGCTACCACGTGGGCAACGCCCCGCTACCTGCGCAGACCGAGGTCTTCGGAGCCCTCAACGAGCTGATGGGCGACGAGGACGTGGTCATCAACGCCGCCGGCTCGATGCCCGGCGACCTGCAGGCCCTGTGGCAGGCCAAGACACCCGTCCAGTACCACGTCGAGTACGCCTTCTCCTGCATGGGTTACGAGGTCCCAGCCGCCATGGGCGTCAAGCTGGCGCGTCCGCAATCCGAGGTCGTCTCGATCGTCGGCGACGGCACCTACCAGATGCTTCCGATGGAGCTGGCCACGGTCGCCCAGGAGGGCATCAAGGTCATCTACGTCCTGCTGCAGAACTACGGCTTCGCGTCGATCGGTGCCCTGTCCGAGTCGCGCGGCTCCCAGCGCTTCGGCACGAAGTACCGCCAGCGTGGGACCGGCTCGCACCTGGAGGATACGGACACAATCGCTGGCGTGGACATCGCGGCGAACGCTCGCTCGTGGGGCATCGACGTGCTCGAGGTCCACACGATCGAGGAGTTCAAGGAGGCATACAAGGCGGCCGCCGCCTCGGATCGCGCGACCATGATCCACATCGAGACCGACCTGATGGGTCCCAACCCGCCCGGATCCTCCTGGTGGGACGTGGCGATCTCGGAGGTGTCCGTGCTCGAGTCGACCCAGCGTGCGTACGAGGACTACCAGAACGATCGCAAGCCGCAGCGTCACTACCTGTGAGGTTGTGAGACCGTGTGGGCGGCCCCGGAAATGTCCGGGGTCGCCCCTTTTTTGTCGAGGGGACGAGGCGGGGGCGGGGAGTGTGTGATGGGGCAGGTCCGGCCACGGCCTCGTTCGGGGAGCGCGAGGCTCGTGTCTGATAGACGGGACAATTGGGTCCTGGTATGTGCCGGTATTGCGGATATCGCGACATTGGTTGCAGAAACATGCTACCCTTTGTCCTAACAAAGCTGTTCCACCATTCGTGGATGAATGGGAAGAAAGGTAAAACCAATGACAATCAAACTGTGGGTCAACGGCGAAGAGTACGTCGCTCACACTGAGAAGACCATCGGCGTCGAAAACCCCGCCACCGGCAAGGTCGTCGACCAGCTTGCCCTTGCCGACAAGCATTGCCTTGACCATGTCGTTGAGATCGCCCGCAACGCACAGAAGGAATGGGGGCGCACCGCCCTGGCCAAGCGCGTGGACATCATGTTCAAGTTCCGCCAGCTCGTCATCGATCATCAGGATGAGATCGCAGACGCCATCGTGCGCGAGGGTGGCAAGACCCACGGTGACGCCCTCAGTGAGATCGCCCGCGGTCGCGAGACCATCGACTTCGCCTGCGGCATCAACGCCGCCCTCAAGGGCGAGTTCACCGACCAGGCCTCGACCGGCGTGGACGTGCACACCCTGCGTCAGCCCGTCGGCGTCGTCGCCGGCATCTGCCCCTTCAACTTCCCGGCCATGGTCCCCATGTGGATGCACCCGGTCGCCCTGGCCACCGGCAACGCCTTCATTCTCAAGGTTGCCTCGACCGTCCCCAGCGCCTCGCTGATCATCGCCCGCCTCTACAAGGAGGCCGGCCTGCCCGACGGCCTGTTCAACGTTATTGCCGGCGACCGTCACCTGGTCACCGACATCCTCACCCACCCCGGTATCGACGCCATATCCTTCGTCGGCTCCACCCCGGTCGCCCACATCGTGCAGGACACGGGCGTGGCCCATGGCAAGCGCGTCCAGGCTCTGGGTGGCGCGAACAACCACGCGATCGTCATGCCCGACGCGGACATTGAGTTTGCTGCGCAGCACATCAGCGCCGGTGCCTTCGGCGCGGCCGGCCAGCGCTGTATGGCTCTGCCTGTGATCGTCACCGTCGGCGGCGTCGAGGAGAAGCTTCTCCCCGCGATCAAGGCTCGCGCCGAGAAGATCGTCGTCGGCCCCGGCACCGATCCGGCCTCCGAGATGGGTCCGGTCATCACCCGCTCCTCCCAGGAGCGCATCACCAAGTGGATCGACGAGGCTGAGGCCAAGGGTGCGAACATCGTCCTCGACGGCCGCGGCTACCGTCCCGAGGGTGAGGAGTATGCGGACGGCTTCTGGCTGGCCCCCACGATCATCGACAACGTGGATCGCGACCTGAGCGTCTACTGTGAAGAGGTCTTCGGCCCCGTCCTGGTCGTCGTGCATGCCGACACCTACGAGGAAGCCATCGAGATCGTCAACTCCTCCGAGTTTGGCAACGGCTCCGCGATCTTCACCTCCGACGGTGACACCGCCCGCCACTTCGTCGTTGACGTCGAGGCCGGCATGGTCGGCGTCAACGTGCCGATCCCGGTTCCGGTCGCCTACTACTCCTTCGGTGGCTGGAAGGAGTCGCTGCTGGGCGACACCCACATCCATGGCCCCGAGGGCGTGCGCTTCTACACGAAGGCCAAGGTCGTCACGACCCGTTGGCCCAAGCGTGGCGAGAAGGTTGGCTACGTCGGAATGACCTTCCCGACGAACGTCTGAGTCTGACAGCTCTCTGAGTGGAGGGGTGGGTGCAGTGTGCCCACCCCTCCTTTCATTGCGGCTTTGTAATAACAAATAGTTTTAAATGAGCGGCTTAAAACCTTGAATACGGCGCGTTAGCTAAGTGAGTCAATGGCTGCGGTGCCGGTGGGTGGCAACGGAGCGGAGATCCTGATGCATGTGGATAGGTTGTGCTGTTACGGATAGGTTGTCCGCATCCGGATAGGTTATTTTCCTATCCGCATCAAAATAACCTATCCGCGCATGCTCGTCATGGGCGTCGTTGTCTCAGAGGCACGCGGTGCGTCGTCTGGCAGCCGTGAAGACAAGGCACTACCCGGGCGTGGCCAGGTTGAGTGAGAGTGGGTGGCGCTGCCGGTCCCTGTAAGTGAGGCGGCCCGGTTGTCTGAAACCACTGTCGCCTTTGCTCGCGTGTGTCTGTGTGGGGTTGAAACCGCCATCGCCTTTGCGGGTGAGAAATGGGTGTTTTTGGTGCATTTTCCGGGAGCAGAGGTGACGCCGGTTTCAGCGTTCCCTTGTTGGGGGCGAGCAGTGGTGTTGTTGGTTTCAACGTTGCCACGTTGTCGCGCCTCGGTTAAGCCCTGGGGCTGTGCGCAAGTTGTTGACGGTTTGTTTGTGCGGCTGTTGTCCAGGCCGCTTGGTGTAGTTCGTATTCGATGGGGGATTTGCCGCCGAGGCTGGTGTGGCTGCGGTATCGGTGGTGCTGCTGCGGTGCCGGTGGGCGGTGGCAGGGGCAGGTGAAGGTGGCTGTGGTGCCGGTGGGCGGTGGCAGGGGCAGGTGAAGGTGGCTGTGGTGCCGGTGGGCGGTGGCAGGGGCAGGTGAAGGTGGCTGTGGTGCCGGTGGGCG
>CALBAF010000562.1 GCA_937926415.1 uncultured Actinomyces sp. | reverse complement strand
AGGAGAGGCGCGAACGTCGCGGGGCCCGAGGCAGTGCCAACCGACTGGCTAACTTTGACGATGCGAACCTGCGCCGCTCCGCTCGCGCGGCCGTCGCCGCGGGTGCCCGCGTCGAACGCGCCTTCGAGATCCTCGGAGACGACGTCCCCGCCCACCTGCTCGAGGCCGGCACTTTGCGTCTGCAGTACAAGCAGGCGTCCCTTGAAGAGCTCGGCAAGCACACGAATCCGCCTCTCACCAAGGATGCTGTCGCTGGGCGTATCCGTCGCCTTCTGGCTCTCGCCGATAAGGTCGCGCACGAACGCGGTATTCCGGACACGGAATCTGCGCTCACCCTCGACATGCTCGAGGAGGACTGAGGTCCCTGATTCTTGCCGCTTCGTCTCAATCCAAACGAGAATTACCCCACGTGCAGATTTTCTAATTGGATTGTGACGGAGTCCGCTCTCGGGTGTAGAGTAGGGACTGCTGGAACCGCAGACATCTGCGGGCCGGGCAGGTAACCCGCAGGCCCGGTTGCATCGAATACCGTGTCCCGTGTGGGCACGAGCAGGAGGAACATAGTGACCACCCGCGTTGGCATCAACGGCTTCGGCCGCATCGGCCGTAACTTCTTCCGCGCTGCCCTCGAGCAGGGCGCGGATATCGAGATCGTCGCCGTTAACGACCTCACCGACAACAAGACCCTCGCTCACCTGCTGAAGTACGACTCGATCACGGGTCGCTTCCAGGGCGAGGTCTCCTACGACGACGAGGGCATCATCGTCGACGGCAAGCACATCAAGGTTCTCGCGCAGCGTAACCCCGCCGACCTGCCCTGGGGCGATCTCGGCGTTGAGGTTGTCGTTGAGTCCACCGGCTTCTTCACCGATGGCGAGAAGGCCAAGGCTCACCTCGAGGGTGGCGCCAAGAAGGTCGTCATCTCCGCTCCCGCGAAGAACGTCGACGGCACCTTTGTCATGGGCGTGAACGAGGCTGACTACGACAACGCCACGATGAACATCGTGTCGAACGCCTCCTGCACGACCAACTGCCTCGCCCCCCTCGCCAAGGTTCTCGAGGAGAACTTCGGCATCGAGCGTGGCATCATGACCACCATCCACTCCTACACGGGTGACCAGCGCGTCCTCGACGCCCCCCACTCGGATCTGCGTCGCGCCCGCGCCGCGGCCCTGAACATGATCCCCACCAAGACCGGTGCTGCCCAGGCTGTTGCCCTGGTTCTGCCCGAGCTCGAGGGCAAGTTCGATGGCCTCGCCGTCCGCGTCCCCACCCCGACCGGCTCCCTGACCGACCTCACCTTCATCGCGAAGAACGAGGTTTCCGTCGAGGCCGTCAAGGCTGCCGTGAAGGCCGCCGCCGAGGGTGAGCTCAAGGGTGTTCTGAAGTACACCGAGGATCCGATCGTCTCCACCGACATCGTGGGCGACCCGCACACCTCGATCTTCGACGCCACCGAGACCAAGGTCATCGGCAACCTCGTCAAGGTCCTGTCCTGGTACGACAACGAGTGGGGCTACTCGAACGCTCTCGTTCGCCTCACCGCCCTCATCGGCTCCAAGCTCGCCTGAGCACACAGCTGATACACCAGCCATGAGCTGATCAGCGAGATGCCCGTGCACGCTCGTGCACGGGCATCTCGTACATCGCCACCGCCTTCAGACCGAAAGGACTCCTCGTGAGGACCATCTCCACCCTGGGCGACCTGCGCGGCAAGCGCGTCCTCGTCCGCTCCGACTTCAACGTTCCGCTCAAGGACGGCGTCATCACCGACGACGGCCGTATCCGTGCGGCGCTGCCGACCCTCAAGACCCTCACCGATGCCGGTGCCAAGGTCGTCATCATGGCCCACCTCGGCCGCCCCAAGGGTCAGGTCGATCCCGCCTTCTCGCTGGCCCCCGTCGCCACGCGCCTCGCCGAGCTGTCCGGCGTGAAGGTCACGCTGGCCTCCGACGTCGTTGGCCCCTCGGCCACCGAGACCGTCGCCGCCCTGGGTGAGGGCGAGATTGCCCTGCTCGAGAACGTCCGCTATGACGCGCGCGAGACCTCCAAGGTCGACGAAGAGCGCGAGGAGCTGGCCCGCGAGTACGCCAAGCTCGGCGACGCTTTCGTCTCCGACGGCTTCGGCGTTGTTCACCGCAAGCAGGCCTCCGTCTACGACATTGCCAAGCTGCTGCCCTCGGCCGCCGGCCTGCTCGTCCTCAAGGAGATCGAGTCCCTGTCCAAGGTCACCGGTGACCCCGAGCGCCCCTACGGCGTCGTCCTCGGCGGCTCCAAGGTCTCCGACAAGCTGGGCGTCATCGCCAACCTGCTGAAGAAGGCCGACATGCTCTTCATCGGCGGCGGCATGGCCTTCACCTTCCTGGCCGCTCAGGGCCACTCGGTGGGCAAGTCCCTCCTCGAAGAAGACCAGATTGAGACCGTCAAGGGCTACATCGCCGAAGCCGCCGAGCGTGGCGTCGACCTGGTGCTGCCCGTCGACGTCGTCGTCGCCCCCGAGTTCGCGGCCGACGCGCCCGCGACCGTCGTCAAGGTCGACGCGATCCCCGACGACCAGATGGGTCTGGACATCGGCCCCGAATCGCAGAAGCTCTTCGCCGAGAAGCTGGCAACCGCGAAGACCGTGGCCTGGAACGGCCCCATGGGCGTCTTCGAATTCGACGCTTTCGCCGGCGGTACTCGCGCCGTCGCCGAGGCCCTCTCCAAGGGCTCCATGTTCTCCGTCATCGGCGGCGGCGACTCCGCCGCTGCCGTGCGCCTGCTCGGCTTCGACGAGAACACCTTCTCCCACATTTCCACTGGTGGTGGCGCCTCCCTCGAGCTCCTCGAGGGCAAGGTTCTGCCCGGTATCGCAGTTCTGGAGGACTGACTCATGGCACGCACCCCCCTGATGGCCGGCAACTGGAAGATGAACCTCGATCACCTCGAGGCCAACCACCTCGTCCAGGGCCTGGCGATGGCCCTGTCCGACGCAGGCCACGACTACTCCAAGTGTGAGGTCCTCGTCATCCCGCCGTTCACCGACATTCGCACCGTCCAGACCATCGTTGACGCCGACGAGCTCGGCATCAAGTACGGTGCTCAGGACGTGTCGATCCACGACAATGGCGCCTACACCGGCGAAATCTCCACCGAAATGCTGACCAAGCTCGGCGTCTCCTACGTGGTCATGGGCCACTCCGAGCGTCGCGAGTACCACGGCGAGTCCGACGAGCTCGTCGGCGCCAAGGCCCGCAAGGTCTTCGACGCAGGCATGACCCCGATCCTGTGCTGCGGCGAGGCCCTCGAGGTCCGCAAGGCCGGCACCTACGTCGACTTCGTGCTCGGCCAGATCCGCGCCGCCCTCGCCGGCTGGAAGGCCGAAGAGGTCGCCAAGATCGTCATCGCCTACGAGCCCATCTGGGCCATCGGCACCGGCGAAACCGCTTCCGCCGAGGACGCCCAGGAAGTGTGCGGTGCCATCCGCGCCGCCCTGGCCGAGGACTTCGGCGCCGAGACCGCCGAGTCCACCCGCATCCTCTACGGTGGCTCCGCCAAGCCCGACAACATCAAGGAGCTCATGGCTCAGCCCGACGTCGACGGCGGTCTCGTCGGCGGCGCGTCCCTCAAGGCTGACTCCTTCGCCGCCATGGCGACGTTCTACGCCTGAGATACCGTCACGCGCTCACCCCGCCCAGCCACGTAAGCCGGGTCGGAGCGGACGCGAGGTGGGGCCAACCGGTGTGCCGGTTGGCCCCACCGGCATTCTCAGTTAGACTAAAGCTATATGTGCTCCGATCCGGGGCGAACTGCGATAGAAACTGGATTGACCGTGACCATTCTGAACAACACGCTGATCGTGCTGATCTTCCTGACCAGCATCCTGCTGACCCTGACCGTCCTCATGCACAAGGGACAGGGCGGCGGTCTGTCGGACATGTTCGGTGGTGGCATCTCCTCGTCGGCCGGCTCCTCCGGTGTCGCCGAGCGTAACCTGAACCGCATCACCCTGGGCACGCTACTCATCTGGCTGGTGTGCATCATCGGTTACGCACTTCTCGCGAAGTTCGGTGGCTGACGGCTAGCTCGTGTTCTTGATGGCTCCCCGCTTGTAAGCGGGGAGCCATTTTTTATCCGACAACGCCCGTGGGGCCGCCTTCATGAAGAAGACGGCCCCACACTGATGCTGCAGTATTACGCGAACTTAATCTGCGCGGCAGCCGCCTCGTCGAGGTAGACGCGCGTCGTGGGGGAGAGGACACCCGCGACAGGAAGGTCGAGGGGCGATGCACCTGCAAATGCTCGTCCGAGGGCATCTGCCTTCGCGGAACCCGCCGTCGTCAGCCACACCTCGCCGCACGCACGCATGACGGGCATCGACACCGTGATGCGCTCGGGCGGTGGCTTCGGGGAATTGCGGATCGCCAGAATGGGGGAGGCCTCGTCCAAGTCGACGCGGCCCGGGAAGAGCGAGCAGATGTGCCCGTCGGGTCCCATGCCGATCAAAGCGATGTCAAAGGAGTGCTCGCCCATGAGCTCGCGCCACGTGGCAGCAAATGCCGCTGTCGCCTCGTCGAGAGAGCCGCCGCCAGCCGCGGATGCATCCGAGGTCGGCATACGCACGAACTCAACGCCGACGGCCACGTGGAAGAAGCCCTCCCACGCCTGATCGTCGTTGCGATCCTCGTCGCCGGCGGGCACATAACGCTCGTCGACAAGCCACACGCGCACGCGGGACCAATCAATGTCGCCAACAAACGGAAGCAATGAGGGCAGCAGACTCGTCGTGATCGCGCCCCCAGAGATGGCCAGGTTGACGCGCGAGCCGGCCCCGGCCTCGTCGATGAGCGTGCTGAGACGAGCAAGGAACGCACGTCCCGCGGCCTCGCTCAGCTCCTCGACGGTCGGGTAGACCTCAAGCGTGTGGACAGCCACCATCGTCACTCACCCTTAGAGCATGCAGCCAGCCGCGGGAGTTCCTTCGTGAGTAGCTCGCCGTAGTAGACGTCCGGATCCATGCGACGCAGATCCTCCATGAGGGAGTCCTGCACGGAGCGGCGCGCGAGGTTCACGGAGCGATCTTCGAGGCCGGGGCGCGACAGGCGCGCGACCGACGAGGAGGCGCTACGCGACAGTGAGACGGTCGTGTCGTCGTCGAAGAAGAACGTGATGTCGGTGATCGTGAGGGCCTCGGGGTCGACGACTCGCTCGACGGGCACGCCCAGCTGGTGGTGCAGCCACGCGGCCACGAGGAAGGGCGAAGGGTGCGTCGCGTTACCCGCAACGCGGATCGATGTCGGCAGTCGGTCAAAGTCTTCGGCGACGGCTGCGAGCAGCGCCCGCCACAGCGTAACGCCCGCCCACGCGAGATCCGTATCGCCGGGGGTGTAGACGGCCGACAGCGCGGAGAGCGTGTCCATGGGGCACTCGGTTGCGCGCGAATCGGTGATGCGCTTGACCGCGAGGCGACCAAGCGGGTGCGCGCCCGGGTTCTGCGGGGGAGCGACCGGCCAGTACGTGACGACCGGCGTATCCGACTGGAGAAGCGGCATGATGAGCGAGTCGATGTTCGACGCAGCCTCACCGCGAGGCTCGAGGATGATGATGTCGGACAATCCCGCTGCGTCGCCCACGCGAATCTGGGCATTGAGTCGAGCCGTGCCCTCGGTGGACTCGGGCTCGACGATGACGATCACGCGGCAGGGGTGCTCGCGCGAGACGGCGTCGGAGACTTCGATCGCGTTGTCGACGTCGATGAGATCGGGTACACAGATGAGCAGCGTGAGGACACGGCTCAGCGCGGCGGAACCGCGCTCGTCGCGCAGATCGACGATGCGGGAGGCAACCTCGGCGGACGTGGTGTTCTTCAGGGTGATGATCACGGGAGCCTCCAGAAACGGCCGTCGCGGGCCAGCATGTCGTGCGCGGATTGGGGACCCCACGTGCCGGGAGCGTAAGGCTCGGGCTGACCCTGGGACTCCCAGAAGGACAGGATCGGGTCCAGGATCTTCCACGAGGCCTCGACCTCGCGCTGGTGGGGGAAGAGGGGAGCGGAACCCACGAGCGCGTCGAGGATGAGACGCTCGTAGGCCTCGGGCGAGTCCTCCGTGAAGGCGTGGCCGTAGGCGAAGTCCATGGTCACGTCACGCACCTGCATCGAGGTGCCCGGAACCTTGGCGCCGAGCTTGAGGGTCAGGCCCTCGTCCGGCTGGACGCGGATGACGAGCGCATTCTGACCGGACTCACTGAGCTCGGAGTTACCGAAAGGTACGTGAGCGGAACGCTTGAAGATGACGGCGATCTCGGTGACGCGCTTGCCGAGGCGCTTGCCGGCGCGCAGATAGAAGGGAACACCCGCCCAGCGGCGCGTGTCCACGAAGAGCTTGATCGCCGCGAAGGTTTCGGTGGTCGAGTCGGCCGGGATGCCGTCCTCCTCGAGGTAGCCGCGCACATGGGCGCCGCCCTGCCAGCCACCGGCGTACTGCCCGCGAGCCGTATCGATGGCCAGGTCCTCGGGCAGGCGCACCGCGGAGAGCACCTTCTCCTTCTCCGCCCGGATTTCCTCGGGTGTGAAGTGGACAGGTTCCTCTATGGCGGTCAGCGCCATCAGCTGAAGCAGATGGTTCTGAATGATGTCGCGGGCCGCGCCGATGCCGTCGTAGTAGCCCGCACGCGTGCCGATGCCGATGTCCTCGGCCATCGTGATCTGCACGGAATCGACGTAGTTTGCTTTCCATAGAGGCTCGAACATCGCATTCGCGAAGCGCATCGCCATGATGTTCTGGACGGTTTCTTTGCCCAGATAGTGGTCGATGCGGAAGACGTCCTTCTCGTCGAAGATCTGCGAGATGACGTCGGAGAGCTCTTGCGCGGAGCGAAGGTCGTGGCCGAAAGGCTTCTCGATGATGACGCGGCGCCATTCGCGGCCCTGGCGCTTGTTGAGGCCCGTGTCGGACAGGTGCTTGGCCACGACGGGGAAGTATGAGGGCGGAATCGAGAGGTAGAACGCGTGGTTGCCGCCGGTACCGCGTGAGCGGTCGAGCTCGGCGACAGTGTCGGCGAGCTGGCGGTAGGCGTCGGGATCGTCGAAGGTGCCCGAGACGAAGCGCAGGCCCGAGCGCAGCTGGTTCCACGTGCCCTCGTTAAAGCCGGTGCGGGTGTGAGCCTCGATGGATGCGCGTACGTATTCCTCAAAGTCCTGGGGGCTCCAGTCACGGCGCGCGAAGCCGGTCAGGGAGAACGCCGGGTGGAGGAGGCCGCGGTTGGCGAGGTCGTAGATCGCGGGAAGGAGCTTCTTGCGCGCGAGGTCGCCCGTGATGCCGAAGATGACGAGGCCGCAGGGCGGAGAGATGCGCGGAAGCCTGCGATCCTGGGGATCACGCAGGGTGGGAATCTCGTTGGTCACGAGTGGTCGCTCCGTTCGCTAGGGGTGAGGACGAGGCCGGGGCCCGAACGCTTCTCCACGCAGGTGAGTGGAACGGAACTGAGGACCCACATATGTCTACGAGAATAGGGCTGCTGGCACGCACTCGCGCGCCAGCAGCCCTATCTTCAGTTCAGTTGACTACAAAGTCACGAACGAGCGGCCTCGATGGACTCCTTCGCGGCGGCGGCGACGTGCTCGGCGTCGATGCCGTACTCCTTGAAGAGGGCTTCGCCCGGCGCGGAGGCGCCGAAGTGCTCGATGGAGACCGCGCGGCCGGCGTCGCC
>CALBAF010000561.1 GCA_937926415.1 uncultured Actinomyces sp. | reverse complement strand
AGAGCGGCGTGCATCGATGCCGCGCCCGCGGGTTCTACGCCGATGATTTTCACCTCCGGACGATTCGCGCGCAGCCACGTCGCGATGCCCGCGATGAGGCCGCCGCCGCCCACGGGGATGAGGATCGCAGCGGTGTCCTCGGGTATCTGCTCTTCGAGCTCGACGCCAATCGTGCCCTGGCCGGCGATCGTAAACGGATCGTCGTAGGGGTGAACGTAGGTGCGGCCCGTCGCGCGCGCAGCCTCCTGGGCCAGCGCGTTCGCACGATCGAACGTGCCATCCACGATGACCTGCTCGACCCACTCGCCTCCGATCGTTGCGATACGGCGGCGCTTCTGGCGAGGCGTATTGGACGGAAGGTAGATCGTGCCGCGCACGCCCAGGTGAGCGCAGGCGTAGGCCAGGCCCTGCGCGTGGTTACCTGCCGAGGCACACACGACGCCGCGTTCACGCTCGGCTGGGGACAGGAGCGACATGCGCGCATACGCGCCGCGCACCTTGAAGGAACGACACTTCTGCTGGTCCTCACGCTTGAGCAGAATATCGACGCCGGCCTCGGCGGACAGACGCTCGGAACGCTCTAGGTTCGTGCGAACGGCGACCCCCTCCAGGGCGGTGGCTGCCTGACGGATATCCTTCGGCGTGGTCACGTGAGAACTAGCGGTCATGGGAACTCCTTCCAATACCCTCCTAGTGTAGTAGTGGCCACCGCCCCCAAGTCCCACCCAACCGTATGACCCAGAGCGCACTAACATAGAAGGCGTGAAAACTTTGAAAGACCCCCTGGTCTGGATTGACTGCGAAATGACCGGCCTGGACGTCGAGCGCGACGCCCTCATCGAGGTGGCCGTGGTCGTGACCGACGGCGACCTCACGATTGTCGACCCCGGCATGGACGTGCTGATCAAGCCGCCCGCCGAAGCACTCGACAACATGAACGACTTCGTGCGCAACATGCACACGTCCTCGGGTCTGCTGGACGACCTGGAGACGTCGGCCGTGTCGATGGAAGAGGCCACCGAGCAGGTTCTGTCCTACATCAAGCGCTTCGTGCCCCAGCAGGGCAAGGCGCTCCTGGCGGGCAACTCGGTGGGCACAGACAAGATGTTCCTCGAGGCGAACATGCCCTCCGTCATCGACCACCTGCACTACCGCCTGGTGGACGTGTCTTCCATCAAGGAGCTGGCCAAGCGCTGGTACCGCGCTGCCTTCGCAGAGGCGCCGGATAAGCACGGCGGTCACCGCGCGTTGGCCGACATCCTGGAGTCCATCCAGGAGCTCGAGTACTACCGCCGCGTGCTGTTCCCGGCCGAGCCGGTGACCACCGAGCGCGCGCGTGAGGTGGCGCGTGAGGTCGTTGCCCTGGGTATTCCTGCCATGGGTGAGGCCACCGAGGCCTGATCTGTCCTCCTGACGCCAAGCGGCGGCATCCCTGCGGGGGTGTCGCCGCTTCGCTGTTGAGAGAGCGCTGTGTGGGCGCAGCGTGGCGTCCACAGGGGTGCGTGCGAGGTGCTTGTTATCCACAGGGGGACGAGGCGAGGGCGCGTCATCCACAGGGTCTGCTAGAGCGCTTGAAGTGGTGTGGTGAGTAGGGCTTTCCTGGATGCATCCGGCCAACGCCGGCCAGAACGGACAAAGGATGCAACGATGCAGGATATTTCGACGACCCTCAGGGGCCGTATCGGATCAGAACCGATGATGAAGCACGTCAAAGGCGACGTCTGCGTGACAACTTTCCGGCTCGCGATCACGCGGTGGCGCTTTGTCAGCGATGTGCGCACGGGCAACGCCTCCTACGTGGAGGACGGTGCCTACTGGTACACGGTGGAAACATGGGACACCCTGGCCTCCAACGTGTTCCGCAGTTGCCGCAAGGGTGACCCCGTCGTGGTTGTCGCCCGACCCGTCCCCAACGGATGGATTGACGGCAATGGGCAGATCAGGTCGTCGATCGTCTACCGCGCCTCCTCGGTCGGTCACGACTTGGCGCGGGGTACCGCCCAGTTCACGAAGAATGGAGCGCACTCGACCGACGCGCCGGCCGGTGGGACGCAGGGCGATCCCTACTCGACGAGGCAGGAGCCGGGATCGGCGGTGACGGCTCAGGGTGGGGAACACCAGGGAGACATGGGCACCGATGTGCATGCCCACGAGGTCGTGCCGAATGAAGGAAGGGACATCCTCCACGATGAGGCAGATCCCTCTCAGTGCGAGCCGGCGCTCCACGCTCCGACCGGTGCAGCGGGAGGAGAACTCTCACCTCTCCCCGCGCTCGACAAACACGAAAGGTCCGAGGGACAGTCCTCGGACCTGGGTATGAACTCGTCGTCGTGCTTCGACTATTCGGCGGTGGACCGTGGACTCGCCGATGCGACGAAAAACGATGCGTTCGAGCCTGTTGATGACGACGCGGACGAGCCGCCCGATGCCGCCTAGGCGGACGCGTCCACGATCACGACCTGCGCGATGGCGTACTCCCCGTCGTGGCTGATGGAGACGAGCGCTCTCCACGTGGACGGTGCTCCGAGTGACTCCTCGCAGGCCGCCGCGACGTGTCCGTGCAGAGCGAGAGCGGGGCGGTTCCACTCGTCGTGGATGACCTCGATCTCGCGCCAGTCCACGTCGTCGGCTCCGATGCGGGGAGGGGAGCCGAAGAGGGCGCACGACCAGGCCTTGATAAAGGCCTCCTTCGCGGCCCATAGGCCGCCCGCGTGACGGGCCACGGCCTCGTCATAGCGGGCGGAACCGGGCTGCGCACCCGAGGTAGCGGTGGCGCGTGCGCGGACCCGGCGGGCCTCCCTGGG
>CALBAF010000560.1 GCA_937926415.1 uncultured Actinomyces sp. | reverse complement strand
CCCTCCGGCGCCCGAAACACCAGCGGAGCCACAAGCAACAACACGCGGGAACAAACGGCGAGCGGGCGGGCCGCCACCCACCGGCACACACAGCGGCCCGGCCCTTCAAGGCAGGCCACGCGGCGGCTGGAAGTCAGACGGCACTCAACGAGCCCCACCGCAGGAAACGGAAAGCCTACAACCCCAGGAACGCCTTGATCGCGGGCATTTCGCGTACGGCCTGCACCAGGCCGGCACGGTAGGTCGCCTCAAGGCGCTCACGCCGCGACTCGGTGTTGTTGATCCACAGGTTGTCGGGGGCGAAGACGTAGGCCTGGCCTCGGTCCTCGAGCTCGAAGAGGAGGCGGCGTCCCGCGTTGTAGCGGTCGGGGCGCCGGGCCACGCCCTCGAACACGGAGGGGAACTGACGGTAAGCGGTGCGCAGGAGGGCACCGACGCTGGCGGGCATGGGGCCCTTGACGTAGTCGCGGGGGCGAGTGAGGACGACGAGGAGCTTGCGGTAGCCCTCGCGCAGCGGCTGGTCGAAGGGCAGGCCGCCGTTGGGGCCAAGCGCACCATCGACGTAGATGTCGCCGTCGATGTCGACGGGCGGCATGAGGATCGGCAGCGTGGAGGAGGCTCGGATAATGGGACCGAGCGTGTCCAGGGTGCTCATTTCTTCCTTGGAGAACCAGCGGACCTGCCCGCGTGACGCGTTGAAGGTGGCGACGCGCGTGGTCGCCGGGTTCGCCAGGAAGGTGTCCATGTTGAAGGGCAGGGCGCCGTCGGGGTAGCAGATCTGCTGGTAGATGTACTCGGCGTTGAAGTAGCCGTGCCCCTTGCGGAAGTGCTTGAGCCCGCCAAACTCGGGGTCCTCGACGAGGTCGACGAAGGTGTCGTGGGAACGCTGAGCGTCGCGGGAAGTGAAGTTGCACAGGTGGCTGGACCCCGCGGAAACCCCGGAAATATGGGGGAAGTTGATGCCTTCCGCGATCAGTCGGCTCACGAGCGCGGCCGTGTAGGCATTGCGCATGCCGCCGCCTTCGAAGACGAGGGCGGTGTCGTCGATGGTGACCATCGTGGCGATGGACTCTTCGGGGGTCGGGTAGTACTCTGCCGTTTCCTTCACGTTTCGACCCTACCGCCGCGCCTCGAACCTACGCGCGCGTATGCCCGGTGAAGACCACGTAGTGGTAAAAGAAGAAGCGGAACGCGGTGCCCAGGGCGAAGCCGACGACGTAGACGGCGATGTTGTCGGCCAGCGCCGAGGTGAACCCGAGGATGTGGTGGGTGAACAGCAGGCAGAACTGGGAGATGCCGATGCCGCAGGCGTTGGCGAAGAAGAAGAGGATGGCCTCGCGCGTGGCGTTCTCCCGCGTGCGGCCGCGGTAGGTCCACAGGCGGTTGGCGATCCACGAGTACAGGGTCGCGGTCGCGGCGGCGAGAAATTGCGCGGTGTTGGGGTGCCCGGCGAGGAAGCCGAGCGGCCCGTGCTGGAGCAGGTTGAACAGGCCGGCGTCGACGACGTAGGCGGTGGCTCCGACCATGCCGAATTGGATGAATTCGCGCACCCAGGCGAGGAGTCGCTGCGTGAGGCTCAGGGACGAGGCCGGGGCCGCTCCCCCGTCAACCTGTCCTCGGGTCTGGGGCTGGGTAGGGGGCGCGGACGGGTCCGCGAGCGCCGCGGGTTCGAGTGCGGCAGTGGTTCCGCGCGAGGGAGCTTGTTCATCATTCACTCCCCTAGTCTCGCACGGTCACACCACTATTTCGTGGATCCCCACCAGTTGCCCCACCCCCAAAAGTCGCACGTAATTCCCCTCGACCCGTTGTCAATAGACCCACATAAACCGCAGAATTCCAACGATCTGATTTCAAACTCTGAAAGAGACGCAAGGGAATTACGTGCGACTTTTCTGAGGAACCACCCCCACTAGCCCCCGCACGCACAAGCCCCGCGCCCGATCAGACCCCACACCCCACCTCTAAGATGGTCCCCATGACTGACACCATGCGTGAGACACCCCAGGCCTCGTCGACTCCCCCGGTTGCCCCGAAGCGTTACGGGTACCGGGTGCGCGACCAGTTCGGGCAGCATTTTGATGACCCGTGGGATTGGTTGCGCGACGGCGAGGACCCCGAGGTCAGGGCTCATTTGGAGGCGGAGAACGCGTGGGCGGACACGGTGACGGCGCCGACGCGCGAGGCGGCGGCGCGCCTCGTGGAGGAGGTCAAGGCTTCCACGGCGCTCACCGACGTGACGGTTCCGATCCGCGAGGGTGAGTTCTGGTATTTCCGGCGTTTCGC
Organism: uncultured Actinomyces sp.; assembly: GCA_937926415.1. Classification (GTDB taxonomy): domain Bacteria; phylum Actinomycetota; class Actinomycetes; order Actinomycetales; family Actinomycetaceae; genus Pauljensenia. Next base: position 521 of record CALBAF010000560.1, on the reverse strand, counting down.
GGAGGGCCAGTCGTACGCGACACATCACCGTGCGCCGGTGGAGCGCGACGAGGCAGGTGCCCCGATTCCGCTCGTCCCCCAACCGGGCGTGCCCGCGCGGGGCGAGGAGCTCCTCGTCGATGAGAACGAGTGGGCGCGCGGGCAGGAGTTTTTCCGCCTGGCGGACATGTACCCCTCCCCGGATGGGCACCTGATCGCGTGGGCGCGGGACACGAGCGGGGACGAGCGCTACACGTGGGTCGTGCAGGAGGCCTCGGGGCGCATCATCGACGAGGCCGTAGTGGACGCCGGGTACGGCTTCGCGTGGGCGGATGATTCCGCGTCCTTTATCTACATGGGCGTGGACGACGCGTGGCGCGCGTGCGACGTGTGGTTGCACCGCGTAGGCACGCCGCGCGAGGCCGACGAGCTGCTGTTGGTCGAGCCGGACGAGGGCTTCGAGATGGGGTTCGCGCCCTCGGGTTTCCCGGGGCACGTCGTCATTCATGCCTCGTCGTCGATGGCGGGCCGCGCGTGGCTGT
>CALBAF010000559.1 GCA_937926415.1 uncultured Actinomyces sp. | reverse complement strand
CGGGTGCCGACGAACGGTTGCGGGGGCGCACGGGGCGTGAGCCTTTGGTGTAGGACTCGTCGACGGTGGGGTCGGAGGGCAGGGCGGCGTTAGGGTCGTCCATGGTGTCCTCCGTTCGTGTCGATGCGATATTTCGTTTCCACTGTAGTGGAGGGACGCGCGGGTGCGTGTATTGGTTCCGCTTTCTCGCGAATCGAAGGCAAACACACAGCGGGGAGTGGCCCCGCGCCTGCCCTGGCCTCGTCTGAGATACGGGACGGGCGCCATGTCAAGACTTGTCGGACAAGGTGGGCGCGCGCGGGAGGGAGGCCTCGGTTACAGTGGAGGTGTCCGATTCTGTACGTGTCACGCGGGGGTTGTCAGTGGCTGCATCTTCACCTGTCAGCACCGATCGCATTCGGGATTTGTTGCGTTCCCGAGACGTGCGTTTCGGCGACTACAACGAGGGCGAGCTGGCGTATTTGACGCCGAATGCCGCTTTTTTCTGGAATGCGACGAACCCTCAGATCCTGCAGTTGCGCGCTCAGTGGCGCGGGATTGCGCGCACGCCGGAGCAGTTCGGTGAGTTGGCGCGCGAGGTCGCGGCCTGCAATTCGACGCGCACGGGCCCCAAGGCGTACCTGGCTCCCCTGGAGGACGGCTCGCAGTACGGCCTGATTGCGGAGTGCAACGTCGTGGTGATGTCGGGTCTCACCCAGGCTCAGCTGGATAATTTCTTTGAGACGTCCATGTCGATGATCATGGGTTTCTTCGCGGATCTTGAGGTGACGCTGCCCGGGTTCGTGGATTGGGATTCCCAGGGTCGGGAGGTGTCGCTGTGAACGTTCCGTACGTGGTGCCCGAGGATGAGGTGACCCCCTACCCCGCCGATTTTGATCGGGTCGTGGACGCCGTGCGCGAGATGGGTTACGCGCTGGACGTGATCGAGAAGGGCCGCGCGGCGGGCGCGATTTTCGACGAGATTCCATTCCTCGTGTCTTTCGATACGGCGGGTCGCTTCCTGTCGATTCGCGCGCTGTGGGAGTCGGATCTGCCGGCCGAGAGCGCGGAGCCCGCGCTGTTTGCGACCGCCGACAATTGGAACCGCGAGAAGTATTTCCCGACGGTGTACACGGCGACCTCTGCGGAGGGGACGCTGGGCGTGTACGCGGATTTCGTGGTGGACACGGAGGCCGGCCTGTCGGACGTGCAGCTGCGCGACGCGATTTCGTCGGGCATTTCGACGGGTATCGCAGCGATCCAGTACGTGAAGGAGTCCGCTTCCGAGGCGCTGGGGCTCGGTGAATCCGGGCGCGAATGAGCGCTGACCTGTCCTCCTCGCAGACGTCTTCGTCGAACGAGGCCGGGGCCTCCTCGTCCGATCAGGCACTGCAGGGCCCGTCCTCTCCTTCTCCCGCGCACCTGCTCGATGTTCTGGGGCGCCTGAGCGCCGGGGATGATCGGCTGCTCGGCCACGTGACACTGCCGGGGCGATCGGGGCGGACCGCGGAGTGGCCGCAGTGGGTGTCACCCGAGGTCGTGGCCGCGTGGGCGTTGACCAGGCCAGCGCCCTGCTTGCGAGGAGAGTAGTAGGCGCCGGTGGATTGCTCCGGGTCGGTCAAGGGGCGCGCGGTGCCCATGATGAGGTTCTGAACGACGTCAACCTTCTCGCGCGCACTCATCGAGGCGAAGAGCGGGTCGGACTGGACGCGCTGGAGGACGATCGCGT
>CALBAF010000558.1 GCA_937926415.1 uncultured Actinomyces sp. | reverse complement strand
TTGAGCTTGGGCAGGTCCTCGCCTTCGAAGGCGGGGATCAGGTGCCAGTCATCGCCGCAGCGGACGACGCGGCCACCGCGCGGGTATGCCGCCGAGTCACCGCCCCAACCTGCTCCCGCGGCAACCCACACGACCTTCGGATTGTCAGCGGCGGCGCAGACGATGAGGGGGTCATCGCAGTTCGCGACGACAACAGCACCCGGATGGGCCGAGGCCCCCTCGCGCAGGCGGCGCTCGACGGAGCCGATTTCGCCGACACGATCGAGCTGATCGCGCGAGAGATTCAGGTACACGAAGACCGACGGGTTGACGTCGTCGGCGACGGCGGGCACATGCATCTCGTCAACCTCGAGGGCCGCTCTCGCCGCCCCCTTCCCCTGCATGAGGGCCGTAATAACGCCCGAGGTCATGTTGTCGCCGTTGATGTTCGAGGCGACGGGGCCGGCAGTTTCGAGTGCCGCCCGCACCATGCGAGTCGTCGTCGACTTACCGTTCGTGCCGGTCACGATCACGGACGAGTAGGGGGCCGCCAGCTCAGCGAGGAACTTCGGTGAGATGCGCATGGCAACCTCACCGCCGATCATGCCGCCGGATCCTCGTCCGAGGGCTCGGGAGGCGAAGCGGGCGGCGCCGCCGGCCGCTTTGGCCACGCGGGAGCGCACCGAGAGGTGATGCGAAGATTTCGTCATGCGTCCACGTTAACGCATGCGGGGCATCGGTCGCGCCGCTGACACATGTCGACCGCCCCTGTCACAACGACGTCGAGGGCGGTCGGCGGGGGCAGCTTTCCGCGCGCGACACGCTGATACACCCCCGACCTGCACAGATAGTTACGCATTGCATACCGACGTTATCCACACCATCTCTCTGTGACGGCATTTATATATCCCACCGGTCAATACCGGTCAACAAAGCACCTAACAGCACAGTCCCGTTGGCCCGCAATATGAGCATTCACAAGGAAAACACCCGTTCACCAACAAAGACGCAGGTCAGGCGCTATTTGCAAAAAATGAGCCACAAACGCATCGCACACATTTCACACACCCCTGCACGTTTGCGCCAAGCGATGGACACCTCAATAATCGACTATCGAAACCGGTCTTGACCTGGTAAAACTATGTTCAGCAGGCGCAAGCCTGTTGCCTGTTCCAGGCTTCGGTCGAGGATCCTGTGTGCCCCCGGATCTTCGATCGAATTACGCTGCGGGACCCATCCACTGGATGGGTCCCGCAGTCCTTTATGTCTCGTTGTTCTACCGGCCAGAGACAATCGTCCCCTCAATCACCGCACGCGCCTTCGATCGCGGGGCGGCCGGAAGGGCCGAACGCGCCGGGGTCTGGGCAGAGGCGAGCGCAGCGAGCGCACGCACCGGATTCCACACGGTGAGGGAACCACCGGAGCGCGCCTCATGCCTCGAGGAGCTATCCCACGGACGCTGGCCTCGTCGCATCGGCATGACCTGACCGTCCGCAGACGCAGCGAACACGCGGTTGCGCTTGGCTTCGGCCGCGGCGACCGCCCCACGCAGGGCGTCCCGCTCCTCCTCCAACGCCTCGACGCGGCGCTCGAGCTCGAGGATGCGTCGGATGCCCGCCAGGTTGATGCCCTCTTCCTGGCTCATCCGCTGCACGTCGCGCAGACGCTGCACGTCCCGCTTCGTATAGCGGCGACCGCGCCCCTTGGTACGGGCGGGGGTCACCAGGCCGAGACGGTCGTACTGGCGCAGAGTCTGCGGATGCATGCCCGCCAGCTCGGCCGCAACCGAGATGACGAACGTAATCGCATCATCCGATCCAGTCGTCGCCATGGCTTACTCCTCCACGGCCTCGAACAGGGATGCGCGCACCTCGAGGTCGCCCTCGGCCTTCGCCATCTCCTTCGCGAGCTTCTTGAGGTCGCGGCTCGGCTTTTCGGGGACCTGGATGGCCACGCGGGCAATCAGGTCACCCGTCGCCTTCGAGGTCTTCACTCCCCCACCGCGCACGCGGATCTCGGAACCCGAGGAGGAGCCCGCGGGCACCTTGACCGTCGCCGTGTTGCCGTCGATCATCGGCACGTCGACGACGGCACCGAGGATCGCCTCGGACACCGTGACGGGCAGGGTCACGACCAGGTCGTTACCCTCGCGCGAGAACACGGGGT
>CALBAF010000557.1 GCA_937926415.1 uncultured Actinomyces sp. | reverse complement strand
CGACGAGGTCGCCGCTGTCCAAACGTACAGCGCCCAATTCCCCGCCTGCAGCGCGCGCGGCCTCGACGGCGGTCTTGACGCCCTCGGTGACGTTGTATGTATCAACTAGAAGAGTTGTATTCGGTCCAAGGGAGGCGATCTGAGCGTCGAATGCTTGGCGTTCGCTGTCGTGAAGCAGGGTGAATGCGTGGGCGGCAGTACCGATCACCGGGATGCCGTATCGCTTGCCGGCCTCGAGATCTGAAGTGCCTGCAAAGCCGCCGATAACGGAGGCGCGTGCTGCAGAGACAGCTGCGCGCTCGTGGCCTCGGCGTGCACCCATGTCCAAGCAGGGGCGTCCGTGCGCGGCAATTGTCATACGTGAAGCAGCAGAGGCGACTGCGCAATCGTAGTTGTAGATCGACAGAAGAAGGGTTTCCAGAAGGGTGCACTCGGCGAAGGTGCCTTCAACGGTGAGCAGGGGAGAGCCGGGGAAGTAGCATTCGCCCTCGGCGTAGCCCCAGATGTCGCCAGTGAAGCGCCACGAGGCCAGGAACTGGGCGGCGTCCTCGGAGATGATCCCCTGGTCTTTCAGCCAGTCGATCTGCTCCGCGTCGAACTCGAAGCGTTCCAGGGCCTCGAGGATGCGACCGGTGCCGGCGACGACGCCGAAGCGGCGCGTAGCGGGCAGGCGGCGCCCAAACAGCTCGAACGTGCAGCGACGATGCGCGGTGCCGTCCTTCAGGGCGGCGTCGAGCATCGTGAGCTCGTACATATCAGTTAGCAATGAAGTGGATGTCGATGCAGGCATAGTGTGAGCCTACCCTGAGAAGCGTGTCACCGGGGTGCGAATTCCCTTCCCTGACACGAAATTACGTCTTAGTGTTGACGTATGACAACGATCTTCCAACCCGCGTCCCGCACGCACGAGGCACCCACCGCGGTGCCGCGTTGGCGCGCCGTCGTGTGGGACGATCCAGTCAACCTGATGAGCTACGTGAGCGCTGTTTTTCGCCAGTATTTTGGCTATTCCAGCGCTCGCGCCGAGGAACTTATGATGGCCGTTCATACGCGCGGGCGCGCCACCGTATCCACGGGCGTGCGTGAACGTATCGAGGCGGACGTCATGGCCATGCACTCCTACGGTCTGCGCGCCACCATCGAAGAGGACCGGGACTGAGGATATGGAAGGCTTCGCTCTTCGAGACGGTGTCTACGCCTCGTCGATGAGCGACGGCGAGGCTCTTCTCCTGCGCCAGCTGGCCACGGAGGTTCTCGTCGTCTTGGATGACCCCGGTGAATACGCTTCGACCTCGTCCATGGTCAACGCCGCCACGGAGACCGAACAGCGCCGAGATGAGCCCCGCGAACGTAGCCTGCGTATGCTGCTGCCGTCGATGAGCGAGGACGATGAGGATGCTGCCCGCCTGCGCGCCCTCACCGAGGATTCGCTGCGCACCGACAAGTCCGTTCGTTTGCGCTCTATCGTCGGCGATCTTGACCACATCGTCCACGGCGAGAGTGACACCCTCAGGATCCAGCCCGAGGCCGTGTGGTCCTGGCTGGGGGCACTCAACGACATTCGGCTCGGCTTGGCCGGTGAGCTGGGCCTATCGGATCAACAAGATGCGCAGCGCATCGAAGAATTGGCGCTCAGTGAGCCGACGGGGGATCGCTCGCAAACCGTCGCCGCCATCTATATGCTCATCACATGGTGGCAGGACTCACTCCTTGAAGCCGTCAATAATTCGCAGTAACGCATAAGGTCGAGACATGAACAACGCCCCGATCGGAATTTTCGACTCGGGCCTAGGTGGGCTGACGGTGGCTCGTGCGGTCATCGATAAACTGCCCGACGAAGAGATCATCTACCTGGGCGACACCGAGCATACGCCCTACGGCCCGCGCGCGATCGCGCAGGTGCGCTCGTTGACGCTTTCCGCCCTCGACGAGCTGGCTTCGCGCGGCGTGAAGGCGCTCGTCATCGCCTGCAACACGGCGACGGCTGCCGCGCTTGCGGACGCCCGGGAACGCTACTGGATCGACGCCGGGATCCCCGTCATTGAGGTTATTACGCCCGCCGCTCGCCAGAGCGTCATCGCTACGCGCAACCAGCACGTCGGCGTCATCGGCACGAAGGCTACCATCCAGTCCGAGGCATACCTGCGCGCGCTCGCTGCCGTCCCCGGGCTGACGGTCAGCCAGCAGGCGTGCCCCGCTTTCGTTGAGTTCGTCGAGGCCGGGGTGACCACGGGCGAGGAGATCGAGGCCGTGGCTCGCGAGTACCTGACGCCGCTCAAGGAGGCGGGCGTGGACACCCTGATTCTGGGGTGCACGCACTACCCGCTGCTCACCGGCGTGATCGGTCGAGTCATGGGCGAGGGCGTCACTCTTGTGACCTCGTCCGAGGCGACTGCGAACGTCACCTATAACGAGCTGGTGGATCGCGGCCTGCTCCATGATCCGTGGCCCGCGGGGCAGGGACCGCAGCACCAGTTCCTGGCGACGGGTGCATCCGAGTCCTTCCCGCACCTGGCTCGTCGCTTCCTTGGCCCCGAGGTGGGGTCCGTTGCTCGCGTGAACACCGGCGGTGGTATCGCGTGAAGCTCACTGTTATTGGAGCTACCGGTTCGATGTCTGGCCCGGAGTCGCCGGCCTCGTCCTACCTTGTTCAGGCTCGTGGCCTGGATCCGCGATCAGGGGAAGAACGAACGTTCTCTCTCGTGTGCGACCTGGGTCCGGGTTCTTTCGGCGCGCTGTGGGCGCATGTGTGCCCGTGCGAGCTCGATGCCCTGGCGCTGTCGCACTGCCACGCCGACCACATGGGCGACATTATCTCCCTGCAGGTGTACCGCAAGTGGGGGCCGGGAGCGGCCGTATCCGCGCTGCCACTGTACGGTCCCGCCGAGACGTTGCGACGCGTCCGCCAGATCGAGGACGCCCCGGAGGATGAAGCGTACGAGGTTGAATTCGCTTTCACTCACATGCAGCTGGGCGAGGCCTATCGGGTCGGCCCTATGACGATCCGCCCCTTCCGCGCGCTGCATCCGATCGAGGCCTTCGGCCTGCGCATCGAGGGGCCCTCCGAGGAGGATCCTGAGCGCATGGTCTCGCTGTTCTACACGGGCGACACTGACCTGTGCGAGACGATCATCGAGGGCGCCAGGGGCGTGGACGTGCTCCTCAGCGAGGTCGGCTTCACCAGCGAGGAGAGCGAGCCTGACATGCACATGGACGGCGTGCGCGCAGGAGAGGTGGCGACGCGAGCCGGAGTGGGGCGCATGATTGCAACCCACATCCAGCCCTGGACGCCGCGCGCGCAGGTGACCGAGGAAATCCGGCAGACTTGGTCGGGTCCGCTCGACTTCGCGACCTCCGGCATGCAGGTCACGTTCTGACATCCCTTCGGCCCGCCGATGGACGAGGCGCGGCGGTTCTTCAGTCAGTCGCCGGACGTCGAGTACGAGGCGTTGTGGCGCTTCCACTTGGCCAGGTATCCGGCGACGCGCGCCGGGCCTGAAGCTTCGGACCACCCGTGATTCTTGTGCCGCAGCAGGATCTTGCGTGTGCCCAGCGAGGGAAGAGGCGTGATGCGCATGCCCTCGGTGTGTGCGCCGGCCAGCGCCATGGCCGGCAGGATCGTCGAACCCGTGCGCGCACGCACGAGGGAGCGAGCGGCCTCGTAGGTCGTGTAGAGGTGGGGTGCCCATCGCGTGTCAGGGAACGCCTTCGTGATACGGCGCATGACGTGGTCACCGCTGGAACCGGGGCTGACGCGTAGCCAGGTGAGGTCCGCGAGGTCTTCGATCGACCCGATGGGAGGGGCCGAGTCCGGGGTGACGAGCATCCAGGGTTCGTCGAGGAAGGGGACGTCCGTGTAGCCGCGAGGGGCCAGGCCGGGGTCCTCGTCTCGTTCGATGACGAGGATGTCGTACTGGCCGGTGCGCAGCGCGGCCATGCCTGGGGTCTCTTCTGTTTCCTCGATGCGCAGGTCAACGCCGGGCAGGGCATCTGCGAGGTCGGGCAGCGCAGGGATCAGCGTCGAACGGCAGATCGTCAGGAAGGCGCCGATTGTCACCGTTCCCGTCACCTGGCCGGTGAGGGGACGCAGTGCTTTAAGGGCCTCTTCGATGTCCGCGTTGATGCGTTCTCCGGCCTCGGCGACGATCGTGCCGGCGGGGGTGAGGATGGCGCCAGACGTGGTGCGCTCGACGAGCTTGAGGCCGACTTCCTCCTCAAGTTTCTGGATCTGCTGGGACACTGCCGAGGGCGAGACCATGAGGATATCGGCGGCGGCAACGATGCCGCCTTCACGCGCCACGGACAGAAGGAACGGCAGGCGGCGGGGGTCGATATCCACGCGAACTCCTTCATTAAGTGAAACTGTAAGATAACTATAGAACCATTCAATTGTGCTTGACTAGCGGAAGGTGCATCATATGAGTCATGACGATCTCATCTCTGGCAATTCCGGTCCTCGGCTGGCTGGGTGCAGCCGCCTCAATCGCCGCCTACTACCTGGTCTCCTCCAAGCGCTTCGCTCCCGACTCGCTGCGCTACCACTCTCTCAATGTCTCCAGCTGCATTCTGCTGGCCCTTGCATGTGCGTCCACCGGCGCGTGGCCGTCCTTCCTCACCAACGCCATCTTCATCGGCGTCGGCTGCACCATGATCTGGCACGTGCGCGACCGCCTCGCGCGCCGCATCATGCAGGTTGTTCGATTCCTCGACGTGCGCCGCTTCCTGCCGCGCCGTGCGCGCCTGGCGCGCGCCCGCTGACTCTTCGTTGAATTGGGGGGTGAGGGGGCAGGCCGTGGGCCTGCCCCCTCACTGTATCCACCGAGAGATTAATTAAGAAAAGCAACCTTTTCCGGTCAAGACTTTTTCAAGCTGCATCAAGGAAAAGTCCGTAAGAAGCGCTTCATAGAAAAATAAGAAAATATCGATGGAAAAAACCGACAATGAGGCGCACTATGTCAGTACTAAGCGGTGACAGATCCATCGCACGGTACTCAAAGAGGAGCACACCATGTCTCGTTTTGTCGCATCACTCCTTCGTCGTCTCGCCCATCACCGCAGGGCGCGCCAACAGCGCAACCCCCTGCAGTTCTCGATGGACCGCCCCATCTTCGGCAACCTCGTCGCCCGATGATGGCGCGCCTGCGGGCGCATCACACAAGTGCCGGACACCCTCGGGTGCCCGGCACATTTGTGTCTGCGGTGCTTCTTAGCCGCGCAGGTACTCCACGATGTGAGGCATGAGAGCGCGGAACGCGATGCCGCGATGGCTGATCGCGTTCTTCTCTTCGGCGCTCATCTGCGCGGTCGTGACCTCGAAGCCCTCGGGGACGAAGATCGGGTCGTAGCCGAAGCCACCCTCGCCGCGGGGGGAGCGAGTCAGGGTGCCGCGCACCTCGCCGCGCTCGACGAACTCGCGCCCATCCGGGGTGACCAGGACG
>CALBAF010000556.1 GCA_937926415.1 uncultured Actinomyces sp. | reverse complement strand
GCACCCACGTCGGTAGCGAGCGCGCGGGCAACCAACACGGCGCGAGGCCAGGTGTTCTCGTGCGCCACGATCACCCACGGGCGCCCGTAGAACAGGTCGGCATCGGCCGCTCCGGCGCCGCTGCGCTCGCGACCGGCCATCGGGTGCGAGCCAACGTAGTGCGAAGCTGCTTCGAGGCAATCCTCGCGTTCCAGCCCGCGCATTCGATGATCGACGACGGCATCCTTGACGGAGGCGACGTCGGTGACGATCGCATCGGGAAAACGCAGCAGCGACTCGACGATAACGCGGTCGGCGACATCCGGAGGCGTTGCAACAACAACGAGGGACGGAGCCTCATACGAGGGCGTATCCGAGCCGCACTCGCCCGGACGCACCCCGGCCTCGGCAAGGACATCACCAAATGCCTGCCCCGCGCCCACATCGGAGGCCAGGCGCAGCGAGGTGGGCGAGGCGTCCTCGAGGTAGACCTTCACTCCCCCGGCACGCAGCGCGAGCCCGAGGGACGCGCCCAACAGGCCCGATCCGATGATGAGGACCGGACCCGCCGTTTGCACGGCGCGAGCCGGGGCACCGTCGGAGCTGATCACAGGCCGACGGCTCCGTACAGCGCGCTCAGGGCGTTGCCCTTCACGCGGCGGGTCGTGCCCTGTTTGAGGTGGTCGAGCGAGATGGGGCCAAAACCGGTGCGAACAAGTTCGCGCACCGGGTAGCCGACGGCCTCCATCATGCGACGCACGAGGCGGTTACGGCCCTCGTGCACGACGATTTCGACGGTCGTGATGTCGCCGTAGGTGTCGACGATGCGGAAGGAATCTACCTTGATGGGGCCGTCCTCCAGCTCGATACCGTTCATGAGGGTGCGCTTGACGCCGGGCTTGACCTCACCGTGCAGGCGCGCAACATACGTCTTGCGAATCTCGTACTTGGGGTGGGTCAGGCGGTTGGCCAGTTCGCCGTCGTTGGTCAGCAGCAGCAGACCGGACGTATCGATATCGAGGCGGCCCACGTGGTACAGGCGCTCAGGGTAGTCGGCGATCAGATCGGCGACCGTCGGGCGCCCCTCGGGGTCGCTCATCGTGGAGACGGTTCCGATCGGCTTGTTGACGGCCAGGACGATGTGCTTGGTCTCGTCGAGGATGAGCCGTTCGCCGTCGACGTGGATGACTTGCTTCGCGGGGTCCACGCGCACGCCCTGGTTGCGCACGACGGTTCCGTCGACGCTCACGCGGCCGTCGGCGATCATCTGTTCGGACGCACGCCTGGATGCGACGCCAGCCTGAGCGAGCACCTTCTGCAGGCGCACTCCACCCTCGGTGTAGGGGTTAGCCCTCATAGTTCTTCCTCCAATTCATCCAGCGCGTCGGCGTCTGGCAGGTAGGGTGCCAACGGTACCAGCTCCGACAGGCTCGTTAGTCCCATTTTCTCAAGAAATTCCCCGGTCGTCCCGTACAGGCGCGCCCCCGAGGGTGTCAGTCCCGTCTCTTCCACGAGGCCTCGGGCGAGCAGCGTGCGCACGACGCCGTCCACGTTAACCCCGCGAATACGGCAGATTCGCGCCCTGGAAATGGGCTGGCGATAGGCAATGACTGCCAGCGTCTCAAGCGCTGCCTGCGACAGGCGTGCGTGGGAGGAGCCGACGACGAAGCGCCCCACGATATCCGCGTAGGCGCGCGCCGAGTAGATGCGCCAGCCGCCGGCCACCTCGCGAAGCTCGAATCCTCGGGGCGCGTGTGTTTCGTCCCCCAGGTACTCGGCAGCGAGGGCGCGCAGCTGCTCTTCCACGGCATCAATGCTCGCGTCGAGGACGTCCGCGAGGTCCGATGCGGCAACCGGCTCAGAGACGATCATGAGGATCGCCTCGATCGGAGCACGCAGGTCATTGCCGGTCATCGACGCCTTCTCCTTCGCTATTCATCGGATCATCACTGAGGGATGAGTCCTCTTCATCGGCACCCGTGTAGTCATCCACGTCGATATCGACGCTGCCGTCACCGCCCATCCACGTGATCGACAGCGTTCCGAGCGCGTCGTCCTGCTCGAACTCGACCGCGCCACGCCGGTAGAGCTCGAGGAGCGCGAGGAAACGCGAGACGACGACCGCGCGCGTCGGCGCGTCCTCGACGAGGTCGTGGAAGGTCATGCACCCCGCATCGGCCAGCATCGCCGAGACAACGAGGGCCTGCTCGCGCACGGGAACGACGGCATCGTGCAGGTGGGTGACCTGAACGGTCGGCGTCGCCGCGGAGAGTGCGTCCGCGGCCAGCCGGGCGAGATCCTCGGGGGTCGTCAGCCACCGCAGCTCAGGCAGGAGCGTGGCGAAATGCGGCTCGAGGGGCACGTCCCTGGCGATGTAGGAGCCGAACTCCCCCATGCGCTCGTCAATATGTTTCGCGGCTTCCTTAAAGGCCCGGTACTGAAGGAGCCGGGAAAAGAGGAGATCGCGGGCCTCGAGGTCTGCCTCGGATGCGTTGTCCTCCTCGTCGACGCTGGGCAGCAAATGCGCGGCCTTCATGTCGAGTAGCGTCGCCGCGACGACCAGGAACTCCGTCGTGCGCGACAGATCCGGAGAAGCCTTCATGAAGGCGATGAACTCATCGGTAACCTGGGCGAGCGCGACCTCGGTGATATCGAGCTTCTTGCGAGCGATCAGCGACAGAAGAAGGTCGAAGGGGCCTTCGAAGACCGGGAGCGAGACCGCGAAAAGGTCAAACTCCCCCTGAACCTCGAGGCTGTCAGGCCGCGTCGCCACGGGCGATGACTTCCCGCGCGAGTCGGCGGTACGCGTGCGCGCCCGCGTGGTTGGGGGCGTAGGAAATAATCGGCTCGGTGGCCACGGAGGCATCCGGGAACTTAATCGTGCGCCCGATACGGGTATCGAACACGAGATCGCCGAAGGCCTCGTGCAGACGCTGCAGGACCTCGCGCGAATGCAGGGTGCGCGAATCGACCATCGTCGCGACGATACCGTCGATCTTGAGGCGCGGGTTGATCCGATCGCGCACCGTCTCGATCGTCTCGACGAGGAGGGCGACGCCACGCAGGGCGAAGAACTCGGCCTCGACCGGGACGATAACACCGTGAGCGGCGGTCAGGGCGTTGACAGCAAGCAGGCCGAGGGACGGCTGGCAGTCGATGAGGACCACGTCATAATCGGATTCCACGTGGCGCAGCACGCGGGCCAGGGCGCTCTCACGGGCAACCTCGTTGACGAGCTGGACTTCGGCGGCGGACAGGTCGATGTTCGCCGGAATAATGTCGAGATTCTCGGTCGAGGTGTGGCAGATCGTCGCCTTAACGTCAGCCTTCGGGTTCATGAGCAGCGTGTAAATCGTCTGTTCCATGTCGAGGGCGTTGATGCCCAGTCCGACGGAAGCGGCACCCTGGGGGTCGAAGTCCACGATCAGGACGCGTCGACCGTACTCAGCCAACGCGGCACCCAGGTTGATTGTGGTCGTCGTCTTACCGACGCCGCCCTTCTGATTGCACATGGCGATCACGCGGGCGGGACCATGCCCCGACAGCGGCGCGGGCACGGGGAAATCGACCGGCTCTTCGTTCAGGTCGGGCGTCAGCGTAGGGTGCGAGTTCGTGGTCACGTTCCCATCCTAATTCATCACCGCGCGGATGCGTCGGTGCCACGCGCCCGAGGGTGCGAGAGCGTAAAGACTTCGCGCAGCGCGGCAGCAGTCACCTGGGTGTAGATCTGCGTCGTCGCGACCGACGCGTGCCCAAGAAGCTCCTGCACCTCTCGGACTGAGGCACCTCCTTCGAGTAGGTGCGTCGCGAAGGAGTGCCGCAGCGTATGCGGGGACACGCGCTCCCCCAGCTCGGCAGCTTCCGCCGCGCGCCGGATCGCGGTCCACGCACTCTGCCGCGACAGCGCGCCTCCCCGAGAGTTCAGGAAGAACGCGGTGGAGCCCCGGCCTCGTGCTGCCAGGGCGGGACGAGCGCGCACGCGATACGCGTCCAGCGCGTCGACTGCGTAGGACCCGACAGGCACAATCCGTTCCTTGCGTCCCTTGCCGAACAGGCGCACGACCGGCACGTCACCGTCGAGATCGAGATCGTCGGCGCTGAGCGACACGGCTTCGGAGACGCGCGCTCCCGTCGCGTAGAGGAGCTCGAGGAGGGCGGCGTCGCGCAGGCCGATAGGTGAATCGTCGGCGTGGGCGGCGTCCAGGAGTCGCCCCACCTCGTCGACGGACAGGGCCTTGGGGAGGTGGCGCCCCTGACGCGGGGAATGCAACTGCGCAGCAGCATCAGTTCCGACCGCCCCCTCGGTCAGCGCGTACTTGTGGAGCCCTCGGATAGCCGCTGACGCGCGCGCCACCGACGAGGCTGCCGCCTCAGTTCCCGTGACCTGCCCAGATGCCAAGCGCAGCGTGTAATCCTCGATGTCCGACGCACTCACGTCTTCGACGTTGACCTTGCCTCGGCTCTTCATGTCAAACGCGTAGCGGGTGACGTCGCGGCGATAGTTCGAAACTGTATGCGCAGACGCCCCTTTTTCGACGCGCAGATAGTCCACCCAGTCGCGGACGAGAGCTTCGAGGGATGTCATGGTGACAGGGTAAGCGACTATGCAACATATGTGCGTGAGCGCTATCGGCATGCGCACATTTTCGCTAGACTGTGACGCGGTAAACCATTTCCGCCCCAATGCTGGGGCCCAACCACTGGAGACCAACGTGTCACTTCACTGGGATCACATCGATGACGAAGCGGTCAAGACCGCTAAGCTCCTCGCCGCCGACGCCGTCGAGCAGGCCGGATCGGGCCACCCCGGTACCGCCATCTCGCTCGCCCCCGCCGCCTACCTCCTCTACAACAAGGTCATGAACGTCGACCCGGCGGATCCGCGCTGGATCGGCCGCGACCGCTTCATCCTCTCGGCTGGCCACTCGTCGCTGACCCAGTACGTCCAGCTCTACCTGTCCGGCTTCGGTCTCGAACTCGACGACATCAAGAAGCTGCGCACCGCCGGCTCCCTGACCCCCGGCCACCCCGAGTACGGCCACACCAAGGGCGTCGAGATCACCACCGGCCCCCTGGGCACCGGTATCGCCTCCGCCGTTGGCTTCGCCATGAACGCCCGCCGCGTCCACGGCCTCCTCGATCCCGAGACCCCCCTCGGCGAGTCCGTCTTCGACCACAACGTCTACGTCATCGCCGGCGACGGCTGCTTCGAAGAGGGCGTCTCCGCCGAGGCCTCCTCCCTCGCCGGCACCCAGGAGCTCGGCAACATCACCGTCATCTGGGACGACAACCACATCTCCATCGAGGACGACACCTCGATCGCCTTCAACGAAGACGTCCTGGCCCGCTACGAGGCCTACGGCTGGCACGTCCAGCGCGTCGACTGGCTCGGCGAGGACGGCTCCTACGAGGAGAACACCGCCGCCCTGAACGACGCCCTCGACGCCGCCAAGGCCGAGACGAAGAAGCCCTCGCTCATCGCGCTGCGCACCATCATCGGCTGGCCGACCCCCGGCAAGCAGAACACCGGCGGCATCCACGGCTCCAAGCTCGGCTCCGAGGCCCTCAAGGGCCTGAAGGAAGCCCTGGGCGCCGATCCCGAGAAGATGTTCGACGCCGACGCCGCGATCGTGGACGAGGTCCGCGCCCGCGCCGCTGCCCGCGCCGCGGAGTACCGCAAGGACTGGGACGCTCGCTTCGAGGCATGGAAGGCCGCTCACCCCGAGCAGGCCGCCCTCCTTGAGCGTCTCCTCGAAGGCCGCCTGCCCGAGGGCTGGGAAGCCTCGCTGCCCACCTTCGAAGAGGGTAAGGCCATCGCAACCCGCGCCGCCTCCGGCCAGGTCCTCAACGCGATCGCCCCCGTGCTGCCCGAGCTGTGGGGTGGCTCCGCCGACCTCGCCGGCTCCAACAACACCTTCCTGAAGGGCGAGCCTTCGTTCCTGCCCGCGCACCGCTCCTCCTCATCCTTCAGCGGCGACGAGTTCGGCCGTAACCTGCACTTCGGCGTGCGCGAGTTCGCGATGGGCGCTGCCCTCAACGGCATCGCCGCCGACGGCTTCACCCGCGCATACGGTGGCACGTTCTTCGTGTTCTCCGACTTCATGCGCGGCGCCGTGCGCCTCGCAGCCCTCATGGATCTGCCCGTCATCTACGTGTGGACCCACGACTCCATCGGCGTGGGCGAGGACGGCCCGACCCACCCCCCAGCCGATCGAGCACCTGGCCTCCTACCGCGCGATCCCGAACTTCGCTGTCGTGCGTCCCGCCGACGCCGCCGAGACGGCCGCGTCTTGGAAGGCGATCCTCGAGCAGTCCCACCCGGCTGCCATCATCCTGTCGCGCCAGAACCTTCCCAACCCCGCTCGCGGTGAAGGCACCGGCCTGGCCACCACCGAGGACCTGGCGCGCGGCGCCTACGTCCTGGCGGACACCGAGGGCACACCCGA
>CALBAF010000555.1 GCA_937926415.1 uncultured Actinomyces sp. | reverse complement strand
TGGACGTCATGCGTCGGCGCACGACCGGGTGGCGTCCCGCGATCGAGTTCCTCATCGGCGAGGCCGCCCTGGCGGCGCAGGAAGAGGGGTTGGAGATCCTATCCCTGTCCGGCGCTCCCCTGTCACGCTCCGCCGATGACACCTCGGCCTTTGGACCCCTTACCGACGCACTGGCCGCCATCATGGAGCCGCTCTACGGCTTCACCTCGCTGCATGCGTTCAAGCGCAAGTTCAAGCCCCGCACGCAGTCCCTGTACCTAGCGGTGCCGAACCCGGCGTCCCTCGCGACCGTCGGCTTGGCCATCTCGCACGCCTACGTGCCCCACGTATCCCCAGCGCAGACCCTCACGCTCGTCGCCTCCGTCGCCGGAGGCCTCGCCAAACTCGCCGCGAAAGGCGTCGGCGACCTGCGCTCGACGCGAGCAGCCTCCCGGGAGCACGCGTCCGATGAGGGCACCCTCGCTGCCACGGCCTCGTCCGATGGGGGCAGAAAGGAAGGCCGATGAGCGTTTTGGGAAGCATCCCCCTCACCTCGCTCAAGACCCTCGCGGTAGTCGGCGTCCTCGCGGTTCTGTCTCTGTTGGCTGGGGCGTCTTTGCTCGCGCGCTCGGCCCCCTCGCGCTGCCCGGGACGCACGAGGCGGTGGCTGGGGCGCACGGTCGTCCTCCTCGTGCCCACGATCCTGATCGCGTCCGCAGGGGCACTCGTCTTTAATCGCTCTCTCGGGCTCGTGAAAACCAGCGGGGACCTGGCAAAACTCGCGTTCTCAGCCGTCGTCGGAACCAGCGCCCAGTCCGGTGGAGAGGCCGAGGTCGAGGCACAGTCCGCCGCCACATCCGAACTCGACGCGACCTTCACGAAGAACGAAGACGGCATGCTCCAGACCACCTGGACCGGCCCGTCAAGCGGCATCACCCAGCCCGTCTTCGTTATCACCCCACGCGACTACTCCCCCACCGACGGCAAGACCTACGCGGTCATCGAGCTGCTCCACGGCTACCCTGGCGGCCCCGACGGCACCATGCAGGGCGCGCAGGTTCAGGAAGCACTCAACAACGCCATCGACGCTGGGATCATCCCGCCGACAATCATCGTCGGCCCCTCCCTCAACGTCGACGAGGAGGCCCACGACTGCGCCGACATCGAGGGGCGTCCCGCCGTCTACACGTGGGTGTCCCACGACGTCCCAGCGATGATCCGACACAACTTCCCCAATACGACCTCCAATCGAGACGCCTGGATGATCGGCGGCTTCTCTGCCGGCGCCTACTGCGCTATCTGGACGGCCCTGCGCACACCCGAAACCTACGGCGCCGCCGCCTCTCTGTCCGGTTACGACACCCAGCTTGAGGGGCAGATGACCAACCAGGGCGAGCAGTACCTGGCTGACAACACGCTGTCGACCATGCTGGGGAATCGCACGCCTGACGGGATGCGCATCTACGCGATGGCCGCCGGCGACGACGCCGTTGGCGGCGCGTACACCGCCCTCAAGATGGCGTCAACCGTCAAGGAACCCGACACGGTGACGACGGATGTCCCGCCGACCGGCGGGCACGCGGGTCCGCTGTGGCGCGAGCACATTCCGACGATGCTGGCGTGGTGGGGGTCCTCCGACCGGGTCTCCCGGGCCGTCGGCTCCGCTTCGACGGCAGCGACCGCGCAGTCCTCCGAGGCCAGCGCGTCCATCGTCCCGGTGACGACCGTGACGCACGAGGTCCGCCCAACCGCCCCGAACGGATACCTGACGCTGGGCCTCCTTATCGCCGGCGTACTCCTCTCGCTCGTACTCACGTGGCTT
>CALBAF010000554.1 GCA_937926415.1 uncultured Actinomyces sp. | reverse complement strand
CGGCCCAGGAGGGGATGCCGGCGGGCCGCAGGTGGTCGGGCAGGCCCGACTCGCCCATGATGCGGCACAGGCGTCGGAAGGGCACGTCGGTGACCCCGGCCATGGGGGCCAGGACGACGGGTGTCCACAGGCGCAGCGGCCCCACGCGAAGCGGGGCCGCTGCGGACGAGGAGGCTAGCGACAAGTCAGCAGCCCAGGCGTTCGATCAGGTACGACTTGACCTTGTCGAGCGGGATGCGCACCTGCTCCATCGTGTCACGCTCGCGGATGGTGACGGCGTGGTCCTCGATCGAGTCGAAGTCGTAGGTGATGCAGAAGGGCGTGCCGATCTCGTCCTGGCGACGGTAGCGGCGGCCAACGGCGCCGGCGTCGTCGTAGTCGACGTTCCAGATGCCGCGCAGCTCGTCGGCCAGCTCCTGGGCGGGGCCGGTCAGTTCGGGCTTGCGGGACAGGGGCAGGACGGCGGCCTTGACGGGGGCCAGGCGCGGGTCCAGCTTGAGCACAACGCGCTTGTCGACGCCGCCCTTCGCGTTGGGAGCTTCGTCCTCGTGGTAGGCCTCGATGAGGAAGGCCATGAGGGAACGGGTCAGGCCCGCGGAGGGCTCGATGACGTAGGGGGTCCAGCGTTCCTTGGTGTTCGGGTCGAAGTAGTCGAGCTTCGCGCCGGAGGCCTCGGAGTGGACGGTCAGGTCGTAGTCGGTGCGGTTGGCGATGCCTTCGAGCTCGCCCCACTCGCTGCCCTGGAAGCCGAAGCGGTATTCCAGGTCGACGGTGCGCTTGGAGTAGTGCGAGAGCTTCTCCTGCGGGTGCTCGTACTCGCGCAGGTTCTCCGGGTCGATGCCGAGGTCGACGTACCAGGCCTTGCGGTAGTCGATCCAGTACTGGTGCCATTCCTCATCGGTGCCGGGCTCGCAGAAGAACTCGAGTTCCATCTGCTCGAACTCGCGGGTACGGAAGATGAAGTTGCCCGGCGTGATCTCGTTGCGGAAGGACTTGCCGATCTGGCCGATGCCGAACGGCGGCTTCTTGCGCGCGGCGTTCATGACGTTCGCGTAGTTGACGAAGATGCCCTGGGCGGTCTCGGGGCGCAGGTAGTGCAGGCCGGCCTCGTCGTCGACGGGGCCCAGGTAGGTCTTGAGCAGGCCGGAGAAGGCGCGGGGCTCGGTCCACTGGCCGCGCACGCCACAGTTCGGGCAGGCGATATCGGCGTTGCTCAGGGAGGACTCTTCGACGCCCTTCTTCTCGGCGAGCTCTTCGATGAGCTGATCCTGGCGGGCGCGCTTGTGGCAGTTGAGGCACTCGATGAGCGGGTCGGTGAAGGCCTTGACGTGGCCGGAGGCAACCCACACTTCGCGCGGGAGGATGACGGAGGAGTCCAGGCCGACGACGTCGGCGCGGCGGCGGACCATGGCGTTCCACCAGGCGCGCTTGATGTTTTCCTTCAGTTCCACGCCGAGCGGGCCGTAGTCCCACGCGGAACGGGTGCCACCGTAGATGTCACCGCAGGGGAAGACGAAGCCGCGGCGCTTGGCCAGGCTGATCACGTTGTCGAGGCGGGAGGGTCCCTTAGCCACTTGTCACTCCTTGAGTATTTGGGGCACGACTGGCTGTCGTGTCGCCATCGATACTAGCCGATAACTACTGTTTCGGGCGCTTTCGGGCCCCTCCGCACTCATGGATCCCACCACAGGTGCGCGCCGGGAGTTCTGGCTGGGCCCTGCGGTGCTCTCCACCAGCCCACTCGCGGATAGGTTATGAGCATACGGATAGGTTATGGAGATACGGATAGGTTATTAACCTATCCGCATGTGAATAACCTATCCACATCGTCGTAACCTATCCGCATGCGCGCGTGCAGGCCCCGCCACGTCGTCCAATCACCCATGAAACAGCCCCGGCCTTGTCGCTCCTACGCGAGGGGACGAGGCCGGGGCCGGGTCTGGGGTCACGCGCCCAAAGCCCAACTGGCGTTCAGCCGACGCGCCGGATGTGCCCAGCGGCGGTCAGCGACCAGCCGGCGGCCACAACCGTCAGGGAGATAATGCCAAGCAGGTAGACGGCCGGGGGCATCGGGGGCAGGTAGCCGGACTTGTGGATGAGGGTGAGGACCAGCCACATGACCGGCACACCAATGCCACAGATACCCAGCGGAATCGCACCCATGAGGGCAAAGACTCGCTTCCAGGTCCCCCCGACACAGCGGGAAAGTCCACCAATGAAGCGACCGGCTCCGTCGCACGCCACCCATGCGAGAAGAACGAAAATCCACGAGTCGACGCCGAGAGGGAAGGAGTCGCGCCCCATGAAGAAGAGCAGGGGGTGAATGGCGATAAGAACCCACCAGATGAGAGTCCCCAGGCCAATGATGACAATGGAGTGAACATAACTCGCCACAGTGAGCGCGGTGCGTGATCCACCGCTGAGAGCAGAGGCTCGCAAGTCGACGGTGGCGCTGAGAATACCGTAGATAAAGAGGAAAACAGCCGTGACGAAAGCGGAGTTTGTGGCGGCCTGTTCAATGGTCTTAGTGACGTCGGAGCCTGATAGGTAGACGATGCCGTTGATCGCGAAGTTGACCAAGAACTGGAAGCCCACAATCAGGAGGTAGAGCACCACAGTGAATCTCGAACCGACGAGGCCAATGCGCAGGGGTGAGGGGGCGGATTTGATGAGGTCGGGGGTTGCAGTGCTCATTGGTCGTTCTCCTGGATGAGGTAGGCGAAGGCGTCCTGGAAAGAACAGGGTGAGGAGGTCAGGGAGTGGGATGCAATCTCATGGTCAGTGACACCACAGCCACGTAGGTCCACAATGACCTCTCGTGCGGACCCAAGCGCGCGAGAAGCGATGACGGCGATATCGGAATGATCAACCAGGAAGCGTTCCACGTCAGCGGCGTTGCCGGTAATCGCACGGATGCGCGAAGTGAACTCGTCAACGCTCTCATGGGCAAGCAAACGCCCATTTTTGAGGGCGACGACGTCTTCGGCAACGTTTTCAAGCTCAGAGACCATGTGTGAGGACACAAGGAAGGCGCGCTGCGGGCGACGTCCCTCCATACTGTCGGAGGCCAGGGTGAGCAGTTCCTCGTAGAACGCGTATCGGGTGGGAACGTCCATGGGGGCTTGAATCTCATCGAGGACGGTAATGGGCGCACCCGATGCCAGCGCCACAGCGCCGGCCAGGATGGCAGCTTGCCCCGATGACATCTTGCTCAGCGTCTTGCGCCCCTTCAGTTGGAAGGAGAAACGCTGAACGTAGCGGTCGAATAGTTTCTGATCCCAGGTCGTGCGCAGCGCAGCATAGGCGACCATGGCCGAAGCCGAGGCATTATCAAAATCCCTGTCGGAAGAGACCACGATTGAGTAACCGAGTAGGTCGTTAGAGCTCACCTCCGTTCCACATAGGGACACATTTCCTGACGACGGCGGAAGCAGGCCACCGAGGATCTGCATGAGGGTCGTCTTGCCCGAGCCGTTGGGGCCGACGAGGGCGGTGACGGTGGCGTCTCCGAGGGTGAGCGAGATGTCGCGCAGCGCCGTCTCATTCTCTCCCGGATAGGTGTGGGTGATGGAGTCGAGGGTAATCATGAGTTGTCCTTGGCGTTTGTGTCGGCACCGTAGGCGCGGACGTGGTCGATGATGGCGTCGATGTCGAGGCCCAGGGCCAGGCCCGCTTCGACGGCGGGGTTCAGGGTCTCCTCCACGTAGGTGGCGAGCCCGCCGGCCACGAGCGCGCGCTGTGCGCCTTCGGCGACGAACATGCCGATGCCGCGCCGCTTTTCAACGAGCCCCTCGTCGACGAGGATCGCAAAGGCCTTGCCGACGGTAGCGGGGTTGATGCGGTAGGTGGCGGAGTACTCCGTGGTGGAGGTGAGCTGGTCCCCGGCGCGCAGGGCGCCGCGCAGGATCTGCGCGCGGATGTCGTCGGCGATCTGCACGTAGATCGGGATCCCCGAGACGAACGTGGGTGCCATGCGCAAGCCCTCCTTTCAGCTTCAGCGGTTCATTACATGACTAATGAACCATATAACCAACTAACCTGTCAAGCGATCTCACCACTTGACCCTCAGGCCACCCCTCCCCCACACCCGAAAATCGCAGGCAATTCCCCTTTACCTATTTCACGATTTGAAATTAGATCGTTGCAATTCCGCCATTTTCAGCACATGATTGAATGTTCCATCACCGAATTGCATGCGAAATTGCAGGGCGCGCACAGACGATTCACCGACGCTCAACGACGTACGCCCGCCCCCGAACGCGCAAAACAGCCCCGGCCTCGCCCCACGGGGATAGGGGACGAGGCCGGGGCTGGCTAGGCAGGAGGGCGCGGAGCGCTTACTCCTTGACGCCGCCGGCGGTCAGGCCGGAGACGATGTACTTCTGCAGGTACTGGAACAGCAGGATCACCGGGATGGCTGCGATCACGGAACCGGCCGCGAAGATGCCCCACGGGGCGGTGCGCTCGTCAGATGCCCACATGTACATGCCGACGGCCAGGGTGAACTGACTCTGATCCTGCAGGACGACCTTCGCGATCACGAAGTCGCCGAGCGAGGAGATGAAGCTCAGCAGGCCGACGACCGCCAGGACGGGGCGGACCAGCGGCATGATGATCGTCCAGAAGGTCTGGGCGTGCGTCGCGCCGTCGATCATGGCCGCCTCATCCAGCGAACGCGGGATCGAGTTGAAGAAGCCGTAGAGCAGGAAGGTGTTCGAGCCGAGCGCGCCACCGAGGTAGACGCAGATCAGGCCGAGCTTGGAGTTCAGGCCGAGGATCGGGAAGATGTCCTGGATTCCCAGGAGCAGCAGGTACAGGGCCACGAAGGCCAGCATCTGCGGGAACATCTGCACCAGCAGCAGGCCCGTGAGCGTCGCACGGCGTCCCTTGAAGCGGAAGCGGCTGAACGCGTAGGCGGCAGCCGCGCCCATGAGGACGGTGCCCACAGCGGTCGTGGTCGACACGATGAGGGAGTTCAGGACCCACGACCAGTAGCCGGCGTATTTGCCAGAGCCCAGCGCCAGGAAGTTCTCGAAGGAAAACGAGGAGAAGAGCTTGTTTGAGCCAGCGAGCGTACCACCCGGGTTCAGGGACACCGACAGGACGTAGAGCAGCGGAATGAGGCAATAGATGATCATCAGGATGGCGACGATGTGGCGCCAACCGACCTCTTTCCACCAGCGCGCACCCTTCAGGGTCGACTCGCGATTCTTCTTGATCGTTGCAGTGCTCATCACAGCTCCTCAAGGGTCTTCGTCTGGCGGAAACCGAGCCACGCGATCACGCCCACGACGATGAAGATGACGATAGACATGGCCGAGGCCAGGCCGTAGTTCGGGGAACCCGACTCGATCGCGATCTTGTAGACCATCGAGATCAGGATGTCAGTCTGGCCGACATCCAAGCCCGGGTAGTTCGGGCCGCCGCCGGTCAACATGTAGATGAGCGAGAAGTTGTTGAAGTTGAACGCGAAGGACGCAATCAGCAGCGGAACGGTCGACTGCAGCACGAGCGGCAGCTTGATGGACCACACGGTGCGCAGACCCGAGGCGCCGTCGATCTTCGCGGCCTCTTCGACGTCGCCCGGCAGGGACTGCAGGGCACCCAGGCACACGAGGAACATGTAGGGGAAGCCCAGCCACAGGTTCACGCCCAAGATCGAGAACTTCGCCAGCGTTCCGTCCGTCAGCCACGGGATATTCACGCCGCCGAGGAACACCTGGTTGATCAAGCCGAAGTCCGTGTTGAGCATGCCCTTCCACACCAGGGTGGCCAGGAAGGCCGGGAAGGCGTAGGGCAGGATCATGAGGGACTGGTAGATCTTGCGACCCTTGATGCGCTTGTCCGCGAACACGAGGCCCAGGATCAGGCCGAGCGCGAAGGTCGACAGGACCGAGACCGCGGCGAAAACGAAGGACCACAGCAGGGCCTTCAGGAAGGGGCCAGCCAGGTCGCCGCGGGCGAACATGTTCATGTAGTTGTCGAAGCCGACGAACACGCGCCAGCCCGGGTCGATCTGGTTACCGTCCGCGTCAACGAAGGCACCGATCTTGTTGTTGGCCGTGTAGACGACGCCGGTCGTCGTGTCGGTCAGGGTGTCGGCGGCCTCGTCGTAGTTGTAGCGGGACTTGGCCAGGTAGGCGGTCGACCCGTCATCGCTGCGGTAGCTTCCGTCGTTCGGGTCGTCGGAGGCCGGAACCTTGATGGCGGAGACCTTCTGCTGCACCTCGGGCTTGAGGATCTCGGCGAGCGTCAGGACCTTGTAACCATCGACCGCGCTGATCGCGCCGGCGGCATACGTGCCGGACACCTCGTGCAGCGGGGTCTCGGAGTCACCCACGCGAATCTTGCCCGTCGCGGTGTCGACCACCGCGAGCCCGAGGCCGTTGCTGTCCTCAACGACAGCGGAGGGGAGGCTCGGCGCACCCTCGGCGCGCTGCTCGGAGGCCTGCAGGATCGAGGCGACGGCGTCATCCTTGCTGGAGTTGTGACCCTGTCCATAGTTCGTGAAGGACACGTAGCCCGTGTACCCCATGACGAAGACCTGGTAGATGAGCAGGAAGACCATGCCGGGAACGAGGTACTTCGCGGGAATAGTCCGCTTGGAGAAGTACACCCAGTTGACCGCGAGAAGCAGGACGGCGAGGACGGCAAGAACCGTCCAGGACTTCACCAGGTAGGCGGTGAACATGCCGTAGATTCCCAGGGCATCGATGAGCATCATCAGGACAAGTTTGACGAAGAAACCGGGCCTGGTCACTTCGCTAGCGTGAGAGGCGTTGCGCGCCTCTTTTTTCTTTTCTGCAGCCTTCGCTGGCTCAGACATCGTGTCCTCCACACGTGCGCAGTTTGCGCGTCATTGCGACGATACCCGCCTGGTGGCGGGTCGGAAAGCACCCGGAGGTGCGAGTGCACCGCACTGCGGCGCGAGCGTTTTGTGGGCCTCGCCCCC
>CALBAF010000553.1 GCA_937926415.1 uncultured Actinomyces sp. | reverse complement strand
CCGGCCTCGTCCACTCGTACCTCCAGGACGAGGCCGGGGTTTCGTTATGCCCATATGTGTTCTTGGCCGCGACTAGCGTCGATACCGAGTCGGGGCTATGCGCACGGCGCTCGAGATGAGACAATGATTCTCATGGCTTTGGACATTACGGCGGCCACGATCGACCCCGCCCTTTTGGATCTCCCGTGGGATGTTCCCCTCGAGGAGTGGCCATCCAACCTACTCGCGGCGCTTCCTCGCGGCATTTCCCGCCACATCGTGCGCTTCGTCAACCTGTCCGGCCGCGTGCTCGCGGTCAAAGAGATCGGTCCGACCGTCGCCCACCACGAGTACGACCGTCTGCGTGACCTCAAGCGACTGGACGCACCGTCCGTCCAGCCGGTCGCCGTCATCACGGGCCGCGAAACCCCCGAGGGCGAGGAGCTCAACGCGGTTCTCATCACCGAGCACCTGCAGTTCTCTCTCCCCTACCGCGCGCTGTTCTCCCTGTCGATGCGCGAGGACACCGCGACGCGCCTCATCGACGCGCTCGCCCTTCTCCTCGTGCGCCTGCATCTCCTGGGCTTCTACTGGGGTGACGTCTCCCTGTCGAACACGCTGTTCCGTCGCGACGCGGGCGAGTTCGCCGCCTACCTGGTCGACGCCGAGACCGGCGAGCTGCACCCGAAGCTCACCCCCGGCCAGCGCGAGTACGACGTCGACCTGGCCCGCACGAACATCATCGGCGAGCTCATGGACCTCCAGGCCGGCGGATTCTTCCCCGAAGACTCCGACCCCATCGACGTTGGCGACCGCATCCGCACCCAGTACGACCTGCTGTGGACGGAGGTCACCGCCGAGGAATCCATTCCCAACGAGCAGCGCCAGTACCTGGTCAGTGAGCGCATCCGCCGCCTCAACGACCTCGGTTTTGACGTCGCCGAGCTGCACATGTCCACCGATTCCTCCGGTGAGCGCCTCGTCATTCAGCCCAAGGTGGTCGACGCCGGTCACCACAACCGTAAGTTCATGCGCCTGACCGGCATGGACGTCGGCGAACACCAGGCGGTCCGCCTCCTCGCCGACATCGACGTGTGGCGCGCGACGAACGGCCTCCAGGACCTTCCCCTCGAGGAGGCTGCCCATGAGTGGCTCACCGACGAGTTTGCCCCCGTCGTACGCGCGATTCCGCGTGAGCTCGCCGGCAAGCTAGAGCCCGCGCAGCTCTACCACGAGTATCTCGAGCACCGCTGGTACATGGCCCAGCAGTCCGGCCACGACGTGTCCCGAGACGAGGCCCTCGCCTCGTACGTGGAGACGATTCTGCCCTCCAAGCGCGACGAGGCCGTCCTCATCGAACCCGCGCCAGGCCGCGCCTCCATGCTCAGCGCCGAGGCACACCCCGACCTACGGTGAGGGGACAGGTCGTCCCGTCCCATTCACGCTAGGAGCACCCATGTCTGAGTTTCCCCGCATCTTTGCCCACCGGGGCGCGTCTTCCCTGGCTCCCGAGAACACGATCGCCGCGTTCGCCAAGGCCATGGAGGTCGGCGCACGGTGGTTCGAGTTCGACGTGGACATCGCGGGCGACGGCTCGCTGATCGTCATTCACGACGACACCCTGGACCGCACGACGACGGGGTCCGGCTCCTACTACCAGCTCGGTTTCTCGGACATCCGCCGACTGGACGCGGGCCGCTGGTTCTCGGACACATACCGCTTCGAGCGCATTCCCGAGGC
This sequence comes from uncultured Actinomyces sp., assembly GCA_937926415.1. Classification (GTDB taxonomy): domain Bacteria; phylum Actinomycetota; class Actinomycetes; order Actinomycetales; family Actinomycetaceae; genus Pauljensenia. The sequence continues at coordinate 559 of CALBAF010000553.1, read as the reverse complement.
CACCGACGTGCTCGCCTTCGCGCACGCTCAGCAGATGGGCGCGAACCTGGAGATCAAGCCCTGCGCGGGCGGGGATCGCCTGCGCGAGCGTCTGATCGAGGCCCTCGCCGTCACGTTGGCCGGCGACAAGGTTCCGTCCCGACTCATCGTGTCTTCCTTCGACCACGACCTCCTCGCGGCCTTCCACGAGGCCTGCCCGTCGGTTGCGCTCGGCTGGCTGATCGAGCGTGCCTCCGAGGAGTGGCGCGAGGGCGCGGCCGCCCTGTGTGCCACCGCTATCCACCCGGGCGTTGAGGGCCTCACCAAGTCCGATGTGCGCGCGATGCGCGACGCGGGCTTCGAGGTTAACGTGTGGACCGTCAACGACGTTGAGCAGGCCCGCGAGCTGGCTTCGTGGGGCGTCACGGGCATCTTCACGGATCGTCCGCAGGACTTCCCCGCCGAGGCCCTGAAGGCCTGAGGGACACGAGCGCTTCCGCGCCAACAACCTGAAATCCTGAAGGGTACGAGCGCGACCTGCACCCGCGCCACCATTAAACTAACGAGGCAGCCGGGGTCA
>CALBAF010000552.1 GCA_937926415.1 uncultured Actinomyces sp. | reverse complement strand
GTCGTCGACCTGTGCGCCGGATCCGGCGCGATTGGGCTGGCAGTGGCCGTCGAGACCACCCGCACGGAGGTGTGGGCCGTGGAAAAGGAAGCCGAGCCCTTCGCCCTGGCATGTCAGAACCGCGACGCCGTGGGTGTTCCCTGCCTTCACTTGGAGCGAGGCGACGCGACGGATCCAGCCACGCTCGCGCACCTGGACGGGATGGTCGACGTCGTCGTCACCAACCCGCCCTACGTCCCCGCCGATGAGATGCCCACGCAGCCCGAGGCCAGCGCTGACCCCCACGTCGCCCTGTACGGGGGAAGCCCTGACGGAACCGAGATCCCCGCGCGCATCGCGCGCCGTGCGCTGACCCTCCTGCGCCCGGGCGGCGTCCTGCTGATGGAACACTCGCCCACGCAGGAAGAAGCCATGGCGGCGATCGCTGCCGAGCTCGGGATGACGGAGATTTCGACGCTGCCCGACCTGGCTGGCAGGCATCGTTTCCTGAGCGCTCGCGCGCCCGAATCGACGAAGCCCACGGCATCCGTGACACAATGAACACGATGAGTACCGAGACGATCCTGAGCGCCGTTCCTTCCCTGACCGAGGACGACCTGGCGCGCGCCCAGCGGGAGCTGCGCGACGGCCATCTTCTCGTCGTACCCACGGACACCGTTTACGGTATTGGCGCGGATGCGGCCAACCCCGAGGCCGTCGCTGCGGTCCTGGCTGCCAAGGGACGCGGACGGCAGATGCCACCGCCCGTGCTCGTCGCGTCCGTCGATGCGATCGACTCGCTGTGCGTCGATGTCCCCGAGGCCGCTCGCGCTCTTGCGCGTACCTTCTGGCCCGGTGGACTCACCCTCATCCTGCGCGCCCGCCCCGACCTCGGGTGGGACCTGGGTGAAACCGGCGGCACCATCGGCGTGCGCATGCCGAACCAGAGCGCCCTCCTACGCCTCCTGCACGACTTCGGGCCGATGGCCGTCACCTCCGCGAACCTGACCGGCCAGCCCCCGGCTACCTCGGTCCGCCAGGCCGTCGGATACTTTGGAACACGGGTGTCCGTCTATCTCGACGGTGGTCCCACCCAGGGGTCCACGTCCTCGTCGATCGTTGACTTCGCCCACGACGCGCCCCGCGCGCTGCGCCTTGGCACCATCTCCCTGGATGACCTCAGCGCCGCCGCCGGCGTGCCTATTGCCCCCGTCGAAGGGGCCGCTTCGTGAAGGTCTACCTGCTGCTGGGTGCCATTGCAATGGCCCTGACGATCCTGCTGACCCCCGCCGTGCGATGGGCGTGCCTGCAGTTCAACATCTTGCCGCCCCTGCGCGGCCGGGACCTGCAAAAGAAGCCCATCCCGCGCCTGGGCGGCGTCGCCATGACGATCGCGCTGATCGTGACGATGCTCCTTGCGTCAAGAATTCCCTACATGGCGCCGCTCTTTACGACCACGGTCCCGTGGGCCGTCATGGCCGGCGCCGGTGCCATGTGCATCCTCGGCATCATCGACGACATCATCGAGCTGGACTGGATGGCCAAGCTCGGCGGGCAGGTCCTCATCGCGGGCGGCATGGCCTTCGGAGGCGTGCAGCTGGCGTCCTTCCCGATTTTCGGCCTCACGCTCGGGTCCTCCCGACTGTGGCTTTTCGTCTCCGTTTTCTTCATCGTCGGCATCATGAATGCCGTCAACTTCATCGACGGGCTCGACGGACTGGCTTCCGGCATGATTGCGATCGGCGCCGGATCCTTCTTCGTGTACTCCTACATCATCACCCGACTCATGGGTGCCGCCTCCTACGCGACGACCGCCAGCCTCATCGTCATCGCCTTGCTCGGAGTGTGCGCAGGCTTCCTCTGGTTCAACTTCCACCCCTCCTCGATCATGATGGGTG
>CALBAF010000551.1 GCA_937926415.1 uncultured Actinomyces sp. | reverse complement strand
TCTCGTTGGCGAGACGCTCGGTCATGGTCTTCTCGCGACGCTGACGCGAGAAGTCGACCAGCCAGCGCAGGGCCAGCGTCGTGGCGCGCGCGGGGCGAACCTCAACGGGGACCTGGTAGGTCGCACCGCCGACGCGGCGGGAGCGGACCTCGAGGGCCGGACGGATGTTCTCGAGAGCGCGCTTGAGCACGGAGACGGGCTCCTGCTCGGTGCGCTCGCGAACGGTTTCAAGTGCGCCGTAGACGATGCGCTCGGCGACGGTCTTCTTGCCGTCGAGGAGAACGCGGTTGACCAGCTGGGTCACGACCTTGGAGCCGTAGACCGGGTCATCGACGAGGGGGCGACGGGGAGCGGGGCCCTTACGAGGCATTACTTCTTCTCCTTCTTCGCGCCGTAACGGGAACGAGCCTGCTGACGGCCGCGGACACCCTGGGTGTCGAGCGAGCCGCGGACGATGCGGTAACGCACGCCGGGCAGGTCCTTCACACGACCACCGCGCACGAGCACGATCGAGTGCTCCTGCAGGTTGTGGCCCTCACCGGGAATGTAGGCGGTCACTTCGATGCCGGACGAAAGGCGCACACGAGCGACCTTTCGCAGAGCCGAGTTCGGCTTCTTCGGCGTGGTGGTGTACACACGGGTGCACACGCCGCGACGCTGGGGGGAGCCCTTCAGCGCGGGGGTCTTCACCTTCGCGCGCTTCGAGACACGTCCCTTGCGGACGAGCTGCTGAATGGTAGGCACTGGGTCTCCAGTTTCTTTCCGTCGGCGGCCTCCCCTCGCTTTAAGGGGCGGCCCTGATTGTCAGTCTTCCGCGACTGCGTTCACCCCCGTGTGGGCACACGTGTCCGCCTGGGGGCCGGCGCGCCATGATAACCACAAGGGTCAGAGAATGACGCCCGGAGCTCCGACGGACGGAGCCCGCTCCCGGTTTCCCGGGCACAGAGGTTCCACAGAAGCGGGAACCACCCTCAAGGATAGTGGGAAACGTCGCCGTACGTCAAAGGGGGTGCATTGTGGTTCCCCCCTCATCGACGAGGCCGGGGCACGCGAGCGCTCAGATCGTTTCCTTCGCACTCCTCTTGTGCATGGTGAAGGGCACGCCACTGTTTCATTCGGGCGTGGCCGCTGTTATGTCAGCGCCGCACAGAGGGACCCGCAGGCGCTTGCCTGCGGGCCCCTCCCCCACGGGTGAACGGCACTCAATGCCACCCGGGGATCATGCTCCGTCCGGTTGTTCCCGGATCGGTCACTCCTCCGCCTTGTCAGCCCCGACCTCGCCGATCGAAGCGTTGTGTTCGACGGTGATCACGGCTTCGTCCTTGCGAGCGCGGTAGCGACGGATCGCCACCAGCTCAAGTCCGAGGAGCGCCAGGATCGCGGCGCCTGCCACCACCCAGGTGATGTACTCCCACGCGTTGCGGGTGACCTCGGGCTGGCCGTTCTCGTACATCCACGAGTTCGCAACCGTGTACAGGATGTTGTGCGATGCGCGGCGCAGAGAGCTCACACCCGCAGCATCCTGCACGTTGACCGTTGCGATCGGCATATCGATCGTGGCCAGCATGATGTCGCCGCCGTGACGGGTGATCTGGTCCGCGTTCTGGTACCCCATGCCCGCGAAGTAGTCGGTGAGGATCATGCCGCGGAAGCCCCACTCGTCGCGCAGGACAGTATTGAGCAGCTCGGAACGAGCGCCGGCGTACTCGGGGCCGATGTAGTTGAACGCGCTCATGATCGCGTGTGCGCCACCGTCCTTGACGCCGATCTCGAAGGAACGCAGGTAAATCTCGCGCATTGCCTGCTCGTTCGTCCAGGTCGCCAGCATGTGCGTGCGGTTGGTCTCCTGGTCGTTGAGGGCGAAGTGCTTGAGGAAGGCGTACACACCCTTGGCCTGCGCACCCTTGATCTCCTCGGCGACCTGCGAGCCCGCCAGGACCGGGTCCTCCGAGAAGTACTCGAAGTTACGACCCGCGTAGGCGTAGCGGTGCGTGTTCGTGGCCGGCGCGTACCAGCCCGAGACCTGCATGTCGTGCGCCATCGTGCCGATCGCGTCACCGAAGGAACGCGCGAGCTCCTTGTTGAAGGTGGCCGCGACGGATACGGCGGAGGGCAGGCCGATCGAGCCGACTCCCGTGAAGTTGTTGTTCAGCGAGGCGGGGCCGTCCACGTCGGAGACGCGCAGCTTGCCGATCGAGGCGATCGCCGGTGAGCCGTAGCCACCCTTTGAGATGAGGGTGTTCATTTCCTTGACGGTCAGCTGGTCGAGGAGCTGGTCCCACTTCGGGTCGTCGTAATCGAGGCCCGCGAGGTCGCCCAGGACGAGGCCGTTCTTGGCGCCCGTGGTGGGCATCGTGGCTCCCTCTGCGACGTCATCTGCGGCTGCATCGTAGTTCGACGTCGCGAGGAACTTCGCCTTGTTTGCCTCGCTCATCTCGAAGTTCGTGGGAGCCGCGGTCGCCTCCGCGAGGTTGGCGAAGCCGCCCGCACGCGACAGGTAGGTGACATCACCCTTCGCGTCGTCGAACTGGTTGGTGGCCACGACCTTGTCACCGTCGTGCGTGTTGTCGGCGGTGTTGAAGGTCTGCGTCGCATCCACCGTGTACGTCTTCTCGTCGATGACGTCGTGCGAGTTGGAGCGCGCGGAGATCTTGTAGTCGCCGGCTTCAAGCACGTAGGCCTTCGCATTCACCGAGTCGTAGGAGGCGAGCGAGTCGCGGTTCCAGGTGACCGTGAGCGTCTGGGATTCACCGGGCTCCAGCAGCTTCGTCTTCTCGTAAGACAGCAGGTTCGCGGCAGCCTTTTCGATGCCACCATCCGTGTACGGCGGGTTGTCGTAGATCTGGACGATATCCTTGCCGGCAACCTGCCCCGTGTTCGTGACGGTCACGTCCGCGGACATGGCGCCCGTGGCCTCGTCGACCGAAATATCGCTCATCGACTGGGAGAACATCGTGTAGGACAGGCCGAAACCAAACGGGTAGACGACCTCGTTGCCGTAGTCGATGACGCCCTCAGCGGCGGCCGTCTCGTACCAACGGTAGCCGACGTAGATCGAGTCGTTGTAGTTGACGAAGGACGGCTGCGTCTGGGTGCCCTTGTTGAAGGGGTCGTCCTGGGCAAACTCCGTCATGTTCGTGTACTGGAAGTCGCCGAAGTTGTTAGCTGCGGGGCCCGCCTTGATGTCACGCGGGAACGTGTCGGGGGTCTTCGCCGAGGGGTTGACCTCGCCATCCAGGATGCGTCCCAGCGCGTTGAAGCCCACCTGGCCGCCTGGGATCGCCCACACGATCGCGTCGATCTCCGGGTCGTTCTGAAGGTCACCCAGCTGGAAGACGTTGGCGGCGTTGATGACGACGATCGTCTTCGTCGACGTCTTCTTCGCCAGCTCGATCATGTCCTTCTCGGGACGCGTCAGCTCGAGGTAACCCTGGCCGTCCTCGAAGTCCGTGTACTCCTCGGAGTTGTTCGTGTAGCTGAAGTACGGGTTGTCAGCCATCTCCTGGTTGACGTCGCGGGGCAGGTCGAAGCCCTCGCCACCCGAGCGGGCGATCATCACGACCGCGGTGCCGCCGAAGGCGGTGGCGTTGGAAAGCAGGTCGTCCGAGTACTTGTCCTGCGTGGGCTCTGGCAGCGACCAGTCAGCCTTGAACATGCCGACCTCAGGGCGCTCAGCGCGGTAGGCGGTGTACAGGTTCATCAGCTCATCATTCGTGGTGAAGCCGGCGTTGTGCAGGCCATCAAGCAGGGTCGTCGTCGGGTTGTCCTTCGACAGCGAGCCGGAGCCCGTACCGCCGTAGATCGGGTTCGTCGAACCCCAACCCCACACGTTGATCGCGGAGCCCTTGGCGAGAGGCAGGGCACCGCCCTGATTCTTCAGGAGGACCATGCCCTCGTCAGAAATGTCGTTGCCCAGATCTTCCACCTGGGCCTTCGACGCGTCCGTGAGCGCGCCGGTGCCGGCCGCCAGGTCGAGCACCGTCTTGAAGCCACCGTACATCATCGACACGACAGCCACGACGACGGCGATGAGCGCCGCGACCCAGGCCGTCGAGCGCGTGAGCTTGCGGGCAGGCTTGCCCATCTTGAAAACAGCGAGGGAGACGATGATGGCGAGCGCCAGCGCCACGCCGATGACGATCAAGGGGACCTTGATCGACTCAACCATCTTCCACACATCAGACCAGTTGATGGAAAGCATTGTTGATGTCCTCTTTCAGTTCCGAAACCCTGCATCCCAGAGCCAGATCAGCTCCCTCTCCATCCCCGTTTGTGTCTCCATAGACGTAGGTCGCCGCAGACCAGAGGGCAGATGGGAACCGCCACCACCTATTCAACCGCACGGTCGGCCCCTCGAGGTGGGACCTCGTGTGTTCTGTCGGATTGCGTGCACAATCTGTCGCGAGGCGAGCGGGCGCGACGCGGGCTTCGCCGCCCACGCAGACATCGACTCTCACCGCCGGCCCCTCCACCGACGAGGGCGATCACAGGGGATGCGCGAGGGCCCGGCCCCCTCGCGGGGACCGGGCCCTGTACCGTTGTCGATCGGAGTTACGATCAGCGTGCGCGGCGCTTGGCCGCCACGAGACCGACGCCG
>CALBAF010000550.1 GCA_937926415.1 uncultured Actinomyces sp. | reverse complement strand
CGAGCAGACGCTTGAGTCGGGTGTTGCGGTTGATGACGCGACGGTACAGGTCGTTGAGGTCGGAGGTCGCGAAGCGGCCACCGTCCAGCTGAACCATCGGGCGCAGGTCCGGCGGGATCACGGGGATCTTGGTGAGGACCATCGAGGCCGGCGAGTTGCCGGTCGCGACGAAGGCGTTGATGACCTTCAGGCGCTTGATGGCGCGGGCCTTACGCGGGCCGGAGTCAGAGGCGATGGTCTGGCGCAGCGCGGCGACCTCGCCTTCCAGGTCGAAGGTCTCCAGGCGCTTCTGGATGGCGGCAGCGCCCATGTCACCCTTGAAGTAGGTGCCGTAGCGGGCCACCATCGCGCGGTAGAGGCGCTCGTCGCCCTCGAGGTCGCCGACCTTGAGGTCCTTGAAACGCTCCCACACGGCCTCGAGGCCTTCGATGTCGCCGTCGAAGCGGCGGCGGATCTTGGCCATCTCGCGTTCGCCCTGCTTGCGAGCGCGCTCGCGCTCGGCCTGCGAGGCGCCGTCCTTTTCCAGGGCGGCCATGTCGGACTCGAGCTGCTCCGCGAAGTCGTTGATTGTCGCGTCGCGGTTGTTCTCCATCTGCTTCTTCTGCACCTCGAGTTCGGCGCGCAGTTCAGCCAGATCCTCGTGGCGACCCTTTTCGTCGACCTCGGTGATCATGTAGGCAGCGAAGTAGATGACCTTCTCGAGGTCCTTGGGCGCGAGGTTGAGCACGTAGCCCAGGCGCGAGGGAACACCCTTGAAGTACCAGATGTGCGTGACGGGGGCGGCCAGGTCGATGTGACCCATGCGCTCACGACGAACGCGCGAGCGAGTGACCTCAACACCGCACTTTTCGCACACGATGCCCTTGTAGCGCACGCGCTTGTACTTGCCACACGCGCACTCCCAGTCGCGGGTGGGGCCGAAGATCTGCTCACCGAACAGACCGTCGCGCTCGGGCTTGAGCGTACGGTAGTTGATGGTCTCCGGCTTCTTAACCTCACCGTGGCTCCACTCGGCGATGTCATCGCCGGTGGCCAGGGTGATCTTCAGGCTGTCGAACGTTTTGGCGTCCAGCAAAGTTATCTCTCCCTATCAGATCGCATCGATGGTCGCCGCAGCGTTCGGACGGGCTTCAAGAGTGATGCCCAGATCCTCACGCGCATTGAAGTCTTCGTCCTGCTCACGCAGGTCAATGACGTTGCCGGCCGCGTCGAGAGCTTCGACGTTCAGGCACAGCGAGCGCATTTCCTGGATGAGAACTCGGAAGGACTCGGGGATGCCGGGCTCGGGGATGTCCTCGCCCTTAACGATGGCCTCGTACACCTTGACGCGGCCGGTGGTGTCGTCCGACTTGATGGTCAGCAGCTCCTGGAGGGCGTAGGCGGCGCCGTAAGCTTCCAGAGCCCACACCTCCATCTCGCCGAAGCGCTGGCCGCCGAACTGGGCCTTACCGCCCAGCGGCTGCTGCGTGATCATCGAGTACGGGCCCGTGGAGCGGGCGTGGATCTTATCGTCGACCAGGTGGTGGAGCTTGAGCATGTAGGTGTAGCCCACCGAGATCGGGTACGGGAACGGCTCGCCGGAGCGGCCGTCGAACAGGCGCGCCTTGCCCTCGTAGTTGGTGAGGACGTCGCCGTCGCGGTTCGGGTTCACGTTGCGCAGCAGGCCCGCGAGCTCATCGGCCTCGAGGCCGTCGAACACGGGGGTAGCAACGGGCGTGCCGGGCTCGGTCTTGATGCCGTCGGCGGGCAGGTGCGCCGCCCACTCTTCGCCGGCCTCGACAGCGGCCGAGGCATCCCAGCCCTGGTGGGCGAGCCAACCGAGGTGGTACTCGAGAACCTGACCGACGTTCATTCGGCCGGGGACACCCAGCGGGTTGAGGATGATGTCGACGGGGGTACCGTCGGCGAGGAAGGGCATGTCTTCGACCGGGAGGATCTTGGACACGACGCCCTTGTTACCGTGGCGGCCGGCCATCTTGTCGCCGATCGTGATCTTGCGTCGCTGGGCGACGTAGACGCGCACGGTCTGGCGGACGCCGGGGTTGAGGTCGTCTTCGTCGTCGTTGAATTCGCGGACGCCGATGACGATGCCCTCTTCGCCGTGGGGGACGCGCAGGGAGGTGTCGCGCACCTCGCGGGCCTTCTCACCGAAGATGGCGCGCAGGAGGCGCTCTTCGGAGGTCAGCTCGGTCTCGCCCTTCGGGGTGACCTTACCGACGAGGATGTCGCCGGCGGTGACCTCGGCGCCGATGCGGATGATGCCGCGCTCGTCCAGGTCAGCGAGGGATTCCTCGGAGACGTTGGGGATGTCGCGGGTGATCTCTTCCTCACCGAGCTTGGTCTCGCGGGCGTCGACCTCGTACTCCTCGATGTGGATCGAGGTGAGGATGTCCTCTTCGACGACGCGACGGCTCAGGATGATGGCGTCCTCGTAGTTGAGGCCTTCCCAGGACATGTAGGCGACGAGGAGGTTCTTGCCGAGCGCGACCTCACCGTTGGAGGTGGCGGGGCCGTCGGCCAGGACGTCGCCGGCCTCAACGCGGTCGCCCTCGTCCACGATAACGCGCTGGTTGGTGCAGTTACCGGGGTTAGAGCGCTCGAACTTCTCGAGACGGTAGGAGTCGCGGCCGCCCTCGTCCGTGGAGACGACGATCAGGTCCGCGGAGACCTCGGAGACGACGCCGGAGTGCGCGGCGAGGATCATTTCGCCGGAGTCGTGCGCGGCGCGCATCTCCATGCCGGTGCCGACCAGCGGGGCTTCCGTGGTGAGCAGCGGCACAGCCTGACGCTGCATGTTCGCGCCCATGAGGGCTCGGTTAGCGTCGTCGTGCTCGAGGAAGGGAATGAACGCCGCGGCGACGGACACCATCTGACGTGCGGAGACGTCCATGTAGTCGACGCGATCGCGGGCGATCAGGGTCGGGTCGTCGCCGGCGACACGGCACAGGACGTCGTGCTCGGCGAAGGAGCCGTCAGCCTCGAGGGGCGACGAGGCCTGGGCGATGTAGTGGCCCTTCTCGTCGTCCGCGGTGAGGTAGCGAATTTCGTCGGTGACCTTGCCGTCCTTGACGACGCGGTAGGGCGTCTCAATGAAGCCGAAGGGGTTGATGCGCGCGAAGGTCGCGAGCGAGCCGATGAGGCCGATGTTCGGGCCTTCAGGGGACTCGATCGGGCACATACGACCGTAGTGCGAGGGGTGGACGTCTCGAACTTCCATGCCCGCGCGGTCACGGGACAGACCGCCGGGGCCCAGGGCCGACAGACGGCGCTTGTGGGTCAGGCCGGCGAGGGGGTTGTTCTGGTCCATGAACTGCGAGAGCTGGGAGGTTCCGAAGAACTCCTTGATCGCGGCCACGACGGGGCGGATGTTGATCAGCGTCTGGGGCGTGATCGAGTCCGTCTCCTGGGTGGTCATGCGCTCGCGCACGGTGCGCTCCATGCGGGCGAGGCCGGTGCGGACCTGACCCTGGATGAGCTCGCCGACGGCGCGGATGCGACGGTTGGCGAAGTTGTCGATGTCGTCGACCTCAACGCGGACCTCGACGGCCTCGCCGTTGCGGGTGCCGGCGAAGGTCTTGTCGCCCTGGTGCAGGGCGAGGAGGTACTTGACGGTCGCGACGATGTCCTCGAGGGACAGGGTCGAGGCCTTGGGGTCGGCTTCGATGGCCAGCTTCTTGTTGATCTTGTAGCGGCCGACCTTGGCGAGGTCGTAGCGACGAGAATCGAAGTAGAAGTTGTTGAGCAGCGTCTGGGCGGCGTCGACGTTCGCGGGCTCGCCGGGGCGCAGCTTGCGGTAGATGTCGAGCAGGGCCTCTTCCTGCGTGGCGACCGTGTCCTTCTCGAGGGTCTCGAGGAGGACAGGGTAGTCGGCGAATGTGTCGCGAATCTCGGATTCGGTCATGCCGACGGCCTTGAGGAAGTGGGTCACCGACTGCTTACGCTTGCGGTCGATACGCACGCCGACGGCGTCACGCTTGTCGATCTCGAACTCGAGCCATGCGCCACGGGAGGGGATGACCTTCGCGCCGAAGGTCTCCTTGTCCGACGAGCGGTCCGAGAGCTTCTCGAAGTACACGCCGGGGGAACGCACGAGCTGGGAGACGACGACACGCTCGGTGCCGTTGATGATGAAGGTACCGCGGGGGGTCATGAGCGGGAAGTCGCCCATGAACACGGTCTGGGACTTGATTTCGCCGGTCTCGTAGTTCATGAACTCGGCGGTCACGTACATCGGTGCGGAGTACGTGTAGTCCTTCGCCTTGGCTTCCTCCATGGAGTACTTGGGGGATTCGAGGCGGTGGTCGTGGAACGACAGGCTCATGGTGCCTGCGACGTCCTCGATGGGGGAAATCTCGTGGAAGATTTCTTCGAGGCCGGAGACGTCGGGGACGTCGTTACGGCCGGATGCCTGAGCGGCTTCGACGCGGGCCTTCCACGCGTCGTTGCCCAGCAGCCAGTCGAAGCTTTCGACCTGCAGGCCCAGCAGATTGGGGGCCTGGAGGGGTTCACGAAGCTTGGCGAACGAGATGCGGTGCTTGGGCTGTTTGGCGGTGCTGTTGGCAGCCAAAGGGGATCCTTCCCTGCATTAACGGTGCGCACGCTGCCTTATCACCCATTATCTGACGCGTCCTGGTCCGTCAAGCGCCTGTTACGACGGCTGGATACGGGTCACCTCGGGCATGATAAGGCGCAAATACTCAGGCTACCGTGAGTCGCATCGCGAGTCAAGGCAGCGTGTGATATGTGCAGGGTTTCACGGGAACGAGGCCGTGGCCAGCTTGTTCGTCAGGCGCGACGCTGGCGGAACCCGGGCTTGGGTGGTGGTGTCAATAGTAACCAGCCGTTTCGAAGATACAAGCATCCGCGGCACAACGGTCACGCATTGTCGACCCAAGTTTCCCCTTCGCAAATCCAATACCGCACCACAGTCATAACCGGCTCTTCATAATTGGGGGTGTAGGTGTTGTGGGCGGGGTTGGGCGTGTCGTGGC
>CALBAF010000549.1 GCA_937926415.1 uncultured Actinomyces sp. | reverse complement strand
GTGTGCATGGACCAGTTCATGGTTGACTTGGGCCCTGCACAGGCAAGCCCCGGAACGCCGACCGCGCGCAGCGGGGACGCCCCCGCGGCCCCCGGAGACATCGCCATCCTGTTCGGCTCGGGAGCAGACGGTGAGGCCCTGGCCGACGACTGGGCGCAGGCAGCCGGTACCATCAACTACGAAATCGTCACCCACCTGGGCGCACACATCCCCCGCATCTACCGGGGCGGCGCCGACGCGACCTCCGGGAGCAACTCATGACCCAGCCCATCGCCTCCTACGAGGTGTCGACGCGCGACGCCGACCAGACGCGAGCGTTCGGCGAAGACCTCGGCCGTATCCTCGCGGCCGGAGACCTCCTCATGCTGTCGGGCGGCCTCGGTGCGGGCAAGACCACCCTCACCCAGGGCATCGGCGTCGGCATGGGTGTACGCGGACGCGTCGCCTCCCCGACATTCATCGTCGCGCGCGTGCACCCCTCTCTAGGCGGCGGCCCCGACCTCATCCACGCGGACGCCTACCGCATCACTGACCTGAACGACCTCGAGACCCTCGACCTCGACTCCTCCCTCGACGAGGCCGTCACCGTCGTCGAATGGGGCGAAGGCAAGACCGAGGCCATGAGCGACGAACGCCTCTCCATCGAGGTGCGCCGGGCCTCGGGCGGCGAGGCCGCACACGACGGGGACGTCATCGACCTGGAGCACATGGACGATGGCACGCGCGTCATCATCCTGCACGCCCACGGGCACCGCTGGGACGGCGTCCTCGACGGCGTCGTCGCCGCCCACGGCGGAACCCGCATCGACGAGGCTGACACCGACGAGTAGGATCACACCGTGCGAGAGATAGCCCTAGACACCCAAGCAGCCACCACCGTCGCCATCATCGACGACGGCTGCGTTCTCGGCCGCGCCCAGAACGATTCTGGACGCCACCACGCCGAATCCATCACCCCGCTCGTGCGCGAGGCGCTCGCGGCAGCAGGCCTGCCCGCGCAGCTCGCGGACGCCGGCGTTGATCGCGTCCTCGTGGGCAC
>CALBAF010000548.1 GCA_937926415.1 uncultured Actinomyces sp. | reverse complement strand
TCGGCGGCCAGGGCCAGTCCGGGTACAACGCCCCCGCCGGCGGCGCCGCGGACGACCCGTGGGCCACGGGCGGCTCCACCTCCTTCGGTGACGAGCCCCCGTTCTAAAGTCGCGCGCCCCGGCACCTACGCCGGAAAGCGCCACGTCGAAGACAACACGCTTGGGGCGGCACAGTCCGCCCGGATTCACTAGGAGACCATCATGGCGAAGCCCCAACTTCGCAACAAGCCCATCAAGAAGAAGGCCAACCCGCTGAAGTCGGCCAAGATCGAAAAGATCGACTACAAGGACACCGCTCTGCTGCGTAAGTTCATCTCGGACCGCGGCAAGATCCGCGCCCGCCGCGTGACCGGTGTTTCCACCCAGGAGCAGCGCAAGATCGCTCGCGCCGTCAAGAACGCGCGTGAGATGGCTCTGCTGCCCTACTCCACGACCGGCCGCTGATAAGGGAAGGACACAGCTGATATGGCTACCACGAAACTGATCCTCACCCACGACGTCCCCAACCTCGGCCACGCCGGCGAGGTCGTCGAGGTCAAGGCTGGCTACGCCCGCAACTACCTGGTCCCCCGCGGCTTCGCCGCCAAGTGGACCGCCGGCGCGCAGAAGCAGATCGACCAGATCGCCGCTGCTCGTCGCCGCCACGAGATCGCCACGATCGACGACGCTCGCGCCGTGCGCGACGCCCTCCAGGGTGCCGTTGTCGAGATCTCCGGCAAGGTTGGCAACTCCGGCCGCCTGTTCGGCGCCGTCTCCGCTGCTGCGATCGCTGACGCGGTCAAGGAGCAGCTGGGCCAGACCATCGATCGTCGTCGCGTCATCATCGCCTCGCCCATCAAGGCCGTTGGCGACTACACGGTGACCGTCGGCCTGCACCCCGAGGTGTCCGCGAACCTCAAGGTCCGCGTTTCCGCCGCGAAGTGAAGGCTTCACGCATCGGTTGAATGCTGAAGGGTTGGCCCCCGCTCGTACGAGCGGGGGCCAACTTTTTTGCTGCCTGCGATTCCTGTCGGCCGTGCGAAGCGAGCCGTCGCAGGCCCGGCCCCATGAAGCGCACGGGAAGAAAGAACATGTGGCAGGAGCTCATGCACCCACATGCGGATAGGTTGCGCGCATCCGGATAGGTTATTCACTTCCGGATAGGTTATTAAGCTATCCAGATGTTCATAACCTATCCGCATCGTCGTTTCCTATCCGCGTGCGCATACCCCGCTGTGAACGCACCGCGGGCCCCGAGGAAAACCCTCGGGGC
>CALBAF010000547.1 GCA_937926415.1 uncultured Actinomyces sp. | reverse complement strand
CAAGGTCGCGGGCATGGACGCTCCCCTCGTGCACGGCATGTGGCTGTCGGCCACCGCTCAGCACGCTGCCGAGGCCTCCGTCGCCGGTCAGGGCGGCGCTCAGATCGCCGGCTGGACGTACTACATGTACGGCACCGTCGACTTGAACGACGAGGTTGAGATCACCGTCGAGCGCGTGGGTCGCGTCGTCGGTGGCGGTCTGTCCCTCGAGGTCACCTGCCGCATCAACAAGCAGGTCGTCTCGCGTGCGTCGGCCTACACCTTCGCCCCGAAGGTAGCCTACGTCTACCCCGGCCAGGGCATCCAGAGCGCCGGCATGGGCCTGGACGAGCGCACCAAGTCCAAGGCTGTGGACGAGGTCTGGCGCCGCGCCGACGCGCACACCCGCTCCGCGATGGGCTTCTCCATCCTGGCGATCGTGCGCGACAACCCGACCGAGATCGTGGCCCGCGGCGTGACCTACCGTCACCCCGAAGGCGTCCTGAACCTCACCCAGTTCACGCAGGTCGCTCTCGCGACGCTCGCGATCGGCCAGACGGCCCGCATGCGTGAAGAGGGGGTCCTGGTTCCGGGTGCTGCCTTCGCCGGCCACTCGCTGGGCGAGTATGACGCGCTGGCGGCATACGCCGAGGTCTTCCCGCTCGAGATCGTCCTCGACCTGGTCTTCCAGCGCGGCTCGACGATGCATTCGCTCGTGCCCCGCGACGAGAAGGGCCGTTCGAACTACCGCATGGGCGCCCTGCGTCCGAACCAGTTCGGCATCGACGACGCTCACGTCGTGGAGTACGTTGAGTCGATCGCTCACGCGTCGGGCGAGTTCCTCCAGATCGTCAACTTCAACCTGGCCGGCCAGCAGTACGCGGTCGCCGGTACGGTCGCGGGCCTGAAGGCCCTCGAGGAGGACGCCACCAAGCGCGCTGCCGAGCACGGCGGTAAGCGTCCCTTCATGTACGTTCCCGGCATTGACGTGCCCTTCCACTCCACTGTCCTGCGCAGCGGCGTGGCGGACTTCCGCAGGAAGCTCGACGAGCGTATTCCCGCCGAGATCGATCCCGCGAAGCTCGTGGGCCGCTACATCCCCAACCTGGTGGCGCGTCCCTTCGAGCTCACCCGCGAGTTCGCCCAGTCCATCCTCGACGTGGTTCCCTCCGACACGGTGCGCGAGCTGCTCGAGACGGAGGGCACGTGGGATGCGGCTCTGGCCACCCCGGGTGTCCTGACCCGCACGCTGCTCATCGAGCTGCTGTGCTGGCAGTTCGCATCCCCGGTGCGTTGGATCGAGACGCAGCGCGTGCTGCTCTCGACCGAAGAGGCTGCCCCCGGCGTTCCCGGCCTGGGCGTCGATCAGGTCATCGAGGTGGGCCTCGGTGCTGCCCCGACCCTGGCCAACCTGGCCTCCCGCACCCTGCTCGCCCCCGAGTTCGCTCTCTCTCGCGTCGACGTGTTCAACGTCCAGCGCGACGAGCCCCGCGTTTACGCGACCGACGTCGCCGTGATCGAGGACGAAGAGGACGAGGAGATCACCCCGGCAGCCCCCGCCGCCGAGGCTGCGCTCTCAGCAGATGCGGTACCGCCGGGCGATGGAGAAGCATCATTACCTGCCGGCTGAACCTTTGGCGCACA
>CALBAF010000546.1 GCA_937926415.1 uncultured Actinomyces sp. | reverse complement strand
CTGACCTGGATCTTCGGCATCTCGGCGGGGATAGGGGCCGCTCTGCTCGAGGGAAGCTTCTCCGACAGGGCGATCACGGCCTTCGCCGTGTTCGGGATTTCGACCCCCACCTTTTGCTGCGCCGTGCTGCTGCAATATTTTTTGGCCTACAGGCTCAAGTGGTTCCCCGTCTCGGGATTTTTTCGCCTGGAACATCTCGTGCGAGAGCGCCGTCCAGGCCTCGTCGATGACGATCTGGAGCCTGTATGTGCCCAACGGCCGCGAGCTTACGCACGCGCACTACGCCTACAAGCTGGAGTGGCTCGCAAACCTCGCCGAGCAGGGACGCGGCTGGCTGGCCGATCCCACCGCCCAGATCGCCCTCGTCGGTGACTGGAACGTCGCCCCCCTCGACGAGGACGTGTGGGACATGAGCGCCTTCGAGGGCGCCACACACGTGTCGGCTCCCGAGCGCGAGGCCTTTGCCACCTTCGCCGCGGACGGCTGGGTCGAGGTCACGCGCGAGCGGGTCACGAACTACACCTACTGGGACTACCAGAAGCTGCGCTTCCCGAAGAACGAGGGCATGCGCATCGATTTCGCCTACTGCTCACCAGCACTGGCCGCGCGTGTGAGCGCCGCGCAGATTGATCGAGACGAACGCAAGGGCAAGGGCGCGTCCGACCACGTGCCAGTCATCGTCGACGTCGACTGAGGGGGCGGACGAGGCCGGGGAGCCGTCCCATCGAACAGGTTGAGGCCTGGGCGTGTGCCCAGGCCTCACTGTGTACGGGTTACGCGTGCTCGCGGGCGAGGCGCAGCAGCGCGGAGTTGAGGGCCGACCAGTTATCGTGATGCCAGGCCCCGAAGGGTTCCGCGCCAACGAAGGCTGCGCTGGCGCCGAGGTCACGGTCCGCCCACACGAAGGAGCCGGATTGACCGAAGTGCCCGATCGTGCGCGGGGAGGCATCGGGGGCGGTCCAGTGCGGCGACTTTTCTCCGCGAATCTCGAGGCCGAGGCCCCACGGACAGGGATTGAAGCGCCCGTAGCCGGGCGTAACTCCGGCGAGCGCAGGAAACTGTGACAGTGCGGCGAGGGCCGCCAGAGGTCCGCACACCAGCATCGGGCGCGCGAGCTCAGCGCCGAAAAGGCTGACGTCGGACGCACTGGCAACGCCCGCATGAGCGGGGCTACCGGGAATATCAGCCGTCGCCATGCCGAGCGGCTCAAAAACTGCCTCGCGCACCCACTGGGCGACGCCTACACCGGTCGCGGCCTCAAGGACCTCGCCGA
Organism: uncultured Actinomyces sp.; assembly: GCA_937926415.1. Taxonomy (GTDB): domain Bacteria; phylum Actinomycetota; class Actinomycetes; order Actinomycetales; family Actinomycetaceae; genus Pauljensenia. The sequence continues at coordinate 3,501 of CALBAF010000546.1, read as the reverse complement.
GAATATCGAAGCCCTCGTTCGAGTAGATCCGGCGCTTCTCAGGAGCCGCGACGGGGCGGCGCCCCTCGAACGGCAGGCCCGAGGCATGGGCCAGCAGGTGACGAACCGTCGAGCCCTCGGGACCCGCGGGATCATCGAGGGACATCAGTCCTCGTTCGACCGCGACTAACGTCGACCACGCAACGATCGGCTTGGTCACCGACGCGAGCGGGAACACGCGATCGACGTCTCCATATGTATAGACGACGTCGCCCCCGACACGAAGGACGAGGGCGACATCAAAGGACGGCAGTGGGCCGATCACGCGGTGGCCTCCGGAGCCGGAGCCGCACCCGCCTCGGCGGCAGCGGTGGTCTTTTCGCTGATCTTACGCAGCGTGCGCGCGTAAACTTCTGCGACCTCCTCGGGAACCGAGGCCCCGAGCTGCAGCACGTAGTGCGCAGGCAGGCGCAGGAGCTGCACACACACAGCAAGGAAGTCCGCGACGAACTCACGAGCGTCGATCGACTCATCGTTGTAGCGAGCCGAGACGACGGAGCCGTACCAGTAGCGGATGAGGATCTTCGCGAGGGTACGCGGAGTCGTACCGATCTCGGCACCCTCCTCGTCCACGAAGTTCTGGATCATCGCAGTGAGGGCTTCCTCCATCTGCTGGGTGCGGTACTTGTAGTGTGCGTGTGCAGGGTGCGTCTCAGAGGAGGACTCGGCCCACAGGACACAGTCCAGTGCGATGGCCGCGTCGGCGCCAGGCTTCATGGCGAAACGCATTTCCCCAACCGCCCAGTCAACAAACGAGCCAGCGGTGATGCCGCCCTCGTCGAAACCGCCTTCCGCCTCTTCATTAATGGAGACGTCGAAGAGGGCATTCATCTCCTCGTGGCGCTGGATTGCACTGCGCAGGATAGCTTCCTTCGACGGGAAGTGATAGACCACCGCGGGGTGCGAAATGCCGACTCGACGGCCGAGGTCGCGCAGAGAAAAGCCGTTATAGCCTCGCTCTGCGATTAGAACCATCGCTGCCGAGAGGATGGATTCGCGCGTCGCCTGTCCTACGGAGTAGGCGCCACGGGCCTTCCTCTGGGTTGTCATATTATCTCCTGCTGTTGCGGGTACCACATACCGAGCGCCCGAAATACACACTGGTAGTCAGTGTACCGCGCAATCTCAGGGTTTATCAACATTCATGACAAGCCCGTCAATGGAATCGTTAATGTCAAGTGTCACATTCTGACCATCTTGAACGTCTCCGGAGAGGAGCAGCCTGGCCAGTCGATCACCAATCTCGCGCTGAATCAAGCGGCGCAGCGGACGTGCTCCGAAGGCCGGGTCATAGCCGACTCGAGCGAGCCATCCACGGGCAGGTTCGGTTACTGTCAAACCGATGCGACGCTCGCGCAGGCAAGACTCCAGGGACGCGACGAGCAAATCGACGATCTCACCCAGATTTTCGCGGGTAAGGGCGTCAAACATGACCGTCTCGTCCAGCCTATTGAGGAACTCCGGACGGAAGGCCGCCGAGACGACCGACATGACAGACTCCCGCTTTTCTTCGGGTGTCAAGTCGGGGTCCGCCAGGAACTGCGATCCGAGGTTCGAGGTGAGGATCAGAATGGTGTTGCGGAAGTCGACCGTCCGCCCCTGCCCGTCAGTAAGACGTCCATCATCCAGAACCTGCAAAAGAATGTCAAAAATCTCAGGATCGGCCTTCTCCACTTCGTCCAGCAGAACCACGGAGTAGGGACGACGGCGCACCGCCTCGGTCAACTGACCGCCCTGCTCGTAGCCCACATACCCCGGAGGGGCACCGACGAGGCGCGCCACCGAGTGCTTTTCGGAGTACTCGGACATGTCGATGCGGACCATCGCACGCTCGTCGTCGAAGAGGAACTCCGCGAGCGCCTTGGCCAGCTCCGTCTTACCCACGCCCGTCGGGCCGAGGAAAAGGAACGAACCGGTCGGACGGTTCGGGTCGGACAGGCCCGCGCGAGAGCGGCGGACCGCATCGGACACCGCACGCACGGCATCCTTCTGACCGATGAGGCGCTTTCCGAGCTCATCCTCCATATGCAGGAGCTTGTCTGTTTCAGTCTGCAGGAGCTTACCCGTCGGGATTCCGGTCCACGCCTCGATCACCTCGGCGATTTCCGCGGGACCGACCTTCTCGGCGATCATCGGCTCTTCATCATCCTGGGTGTCCTGAGCCTCGGCCTGAGCTTCGGCCTCGGCGATCTGACGTTCGACGGCGGGGATTTCGCCGTTCTGAAGTCGGCCGGCCTCCTCCCAGCGACCCTCTCGCACGGCCAGATCAAGCTGGGTGCGCAGCGAGTCGAGCTGGACGCGAAGGTCACCGACGCGGTTGTGTCCGGCCTTCTCAGCCTCCCAACGGGCCGTCAGCGCACGCAGGCTCTCCTCGCGATCGGCAAGGTCCGCGCGCAGCTTGCTCAGGCGTTCCTGGGTAGCCTCATCGAGGCCCTCCGGGTCAGACTCAGTCAGATAGGACTCCTCCATGCGGAGGCGATCCACGCTGCGACGCAGCTCGTCGATTTCGACCGGCGAGGAGTCCAGCTCCATGCGCAGGCGCGAGGCGGCCTCATCGATCAGGTCGATCGCCTTGTCGGGCAGTTGACGGCCCGTGATGTAGCGGTTCGACAGGGTTGCTGCGGCAACGAGCGCACCGTCGGAGATGGTCACCTTGTGGTGGGCCTCGTACTTCGGCGCGATACCGCGCAGGATGGCGACGGTGTCCTCGACCGAGGGTTCACCGACGAACACCTGCTGGAAGCGACGCTCGAGCGCCGGGTCCTTTTCGATGTTCTCGCGGTACTCGTCGAGGGTCGTCGCGCCGACCATGCGCAGCTCGCCGCGGGCGAGCATGGGCTTGAGCATGTTGCCCGCATCCATGGCGCCTTCGGAGCCGCCGCCCGCGCCGACGACCGTGTGCAGCTCGTCGATGAAGGTGATGATCTGCCCATCCGAGCGAGAAATCTCGGCCAGGACTGCCTTGAGGCGCTCCTCGAACTCACCACGGTACTTCGCGCCGGCGACCATCGATGCCACGTCGAGAGACACGAGGCGCTTGTCGCGCAGGGATTCCGGGACGTCTCCCGCGACGATACGCTGGGCGAGGCCCTCGACGACGGCCGTCTTGCCGACGCCGGGCTCACCGATCAGAACCGGGTTGTTCTTGGTACGACGGGACAGGACCTGCACAACGCGACGAATCTCGTTGTCGCGGCCGATGACCGGGTCCAGCTTGCCTTCGCGTGCAACCTCCGTCAGGTCGCGTCCGTACTTGGACAGAGCCTCGAAGGATCCCTCGGGATCCGCCGAGGTGATCGGCTCGGGGCGCAGCTGGGCGAGCGCCTGAGTCAGCGCGTCGACCTCGACACCACCCTGAGCGAGGATTCGGCCAGCCTCCGTCTGCGAGGCGGCCAGAGCGATCAGCAGATGCTCGGTAGAGATGTACTGGTCCCCGCCAGCCTCGGCGCGCTCGCCAGCGTC
>CALBAF010000545.1 GCA_937926415.1 uncultured Actinomyces sp. | reverse complement strand
GACGACGCCCGGCTCGGAACCAGGGGCGGCATGCAGGAGGCGAGCCTTCATCTTGCGCGAACCCGCGGAGGTGAAGGGCGCGACGGTCGCGACCTTCAGGCCCGACTTTCGCGTGGCCTTACGCAGGCGCAGGAACATGGCGCCGCACTCGTCCTCGGGCTCGAGGGCGACCAGCAGCACCTGACCGGCGCTCTCCAGGTCCGCGTACGTGGTCTCGAGGCCGGAGCCCGCCACGTGCGAGGCCAGGAAGGAACGCTCTTCTTCGCTGGAGCGACGCGAACGGAAGTCGATCGAGTCGGAACCAACGACGGTGCGCGCGAACTTGGACCATGCCCAGGCATCCTCGAAGGTCAGGTGGCCGCCGGGCAGGAAGCCCACGGACGAACCCGCCTGCTCGAGGCCCTCGCGGACGCGGTCGAGCGCGTCGGACCAGGAGGTGGGAACCAGCTCGCCGTCCTCGCGAACGAGCGGGGTGGTCAGGCGATCGACCTTGTCCCATTCGAAGGCGAAGCGGTCCTTGTCGGTGATCCACTCTTCGTTGACCTCGGGGTCGTTGCCGCTCATACGACGCACGACCTCGCCGCGGCGCACGTCCTGGCGGATGGCGGAACCCGACGCGTCGTGCTCGGTCACGGCCGCCGTCGACACGAGGTCGAAGGGACGCGCGCGGAAGCGGTAGGACGCGGCGGTCAGGGCGCCGACCGGGCAGATCTGGATGATGTTGCCCGAGAAGTAGGACGCGAAGGCGCGGCCCGACACGTCGCGCTCGGCGACGGAGAGCTCACCCTCGTTGATGGAGCCGACGATCGCGTCCGTGCCGTACGGGGACGACAGGGACGAGGTCGAGGCCTCCTTGGCCTTCGGGTCGAAGAAGTCGAGCGTGGTTGAGTCGAAGCCGCCGACCTGCTCGCCCATGAAGTAGTGGTGCTCCGTGGGGGCGGTGCCGCCACCACGACCCTGCAGGTCCATGAACACGTCGCCCGAGATCTCCTTGCCGAAGCGCACGCAGCGCTGGCACAGGATGCAGCGCTCGCGATCCAGCAGGATCTGGGAGGTCAGGCGCAGCGGCTTCTTGAACGTGCGCTTGGCATCGGTGAAGCGGGACTTGCCGCGACCCTCGGTGAGCGCCTGGTTCTGCAGGGGGCACTCGCCGCCCTTGTCGCAGACCGGGCAGTCGAGCGGGTGGTTGATGAGCAGGAACTCCATGACGCCGCGCTGGGCGCGGTCGACAACCTCGGAGGTGTGCTGGGTCTTGACGACCATGCCCGGGGTGACGGTCTGCGCACACGAGGGCTGAGGCTTGGGCATGAAGCGCAGCTCGCCCGTGTTGCGGTCGGGCATGCCGACCTCCACGAGGCACTGGCGGCATGCGGCCACGGGGGCCAGCAGCGGGTGGTCACAGAAACGGGGGATCCGGATGCCGGCCTGCTCGGCCGCGCGGATCACGAGCGTGCCCTGGGGGACAGAAACCTGAACGTCGTCGATGGTGACGTCGATCATGTTGGGTGCGTCGCTCATCGGCCACCTCCTCGCGCGTAGTTAGCGGACGCCTCGTAGGGGAAAAGCTCGCGGGCGGGCGTGGTGAGGCCGGCCTCGAACTCGTCGCGGAAGCGCTTGATGCCCGACATGATCGGGGTTGCTGCGGCGTCGCCGAGCGGGCAGAAGCTACGGCCCGCAATGTTGTGTGCGATCTCGTCGAGCAGGTCGACGTCGCCGGGACGGCCTTCGCCTCGCTCGAGACGCAGCATGATTTGCTTCATCCAGTAGGTGCCTTCGCGACAGGGCGTGCACTTACCGCAGGACTCGTGCTGGTAGAACTCGGACCAGCGGGTGATGACGCGGACCACCGAGACGGTCTCGTCGAACACCTGCAGGGCACGCGTACCCAGCATCGAACCGGCCGCACCCACGGACTCGTAGTCGAGGGGCGTGTCCAGCTCGTCTTCGGTGAAGATCGGGGTAGAGGAGCCACCGGGGGTCCAGAACTTCAGCTTGTGGCCGTCGCGGATGCCGCCCGCCATCTCGATGAGCTCGCGCATCGTGATGCCGAAGGGGGCCTCGAACTGGCCGGGGTTGTTCACGTGACCCGACACGGAGAAGATGCCGTGGCCCTTGGACTTTTCGGTGCCCATCGAGGCGAACCACTCGGGGGAGTTGCGGAAGATACCCGCCACCTGAGCGATGGTCTCGACGTTGTTGACGACCGTGGGACGGGCGTACAGACCGGCGACCGCGGGGAACGGGGGCTTGAGGCGCGGGTGGCCTCGGCGTCCCTCGAGGGAGTCCAGCAGAGCCGTCTCCTCACCGCAGATGTAGGCGCCGGCACCCGCGTGAGCGGTGATGCGCAGGTCGCCGAGCACGCCGGCCTCGGTCGCCTCGCGAACGGCCTCCAGCAGGCGGCGGTACACGTGGGTGACCTCGCCGCGCAGGTAGACGAACGCGTGGTCGCAGCCAATCGCGCGCGACGTGATCGCGATGCCCTCAATGAGGACGTGCGGGTTGCCCATGATGAGCGGGATGTCCTTGCAGGTGCCCGGCTCGGACTCGTCGGCGTTCACCACGAGGTAGCGGGGGCCTCCGTCGGCCGGGGGCAGGAAGGACCACTTGAGGCCGGACGGGAAGCCTGCGCCACCACGGCCTCGCAGACCGGAGTCCTTGACGGCCTGCACGATGTCGGCGGGCTCCATGGTGCGGGCCTTTTCGAGGCCCTGGTAGCCGCCGCGGCTACGGTAGGAGTCCAGCGTCCAGGAACGCTCCTCTCCCCACCCGTTGGTGAGGATCGGGGTCAGCGGTCCGGGCGCAACGTATGCGGTGCTCACTTCGCCTCTTCTCCCTTCGTGTCAGTGGCCTCGTCGGCGACCTCGACGGCAACCGGCTCAGTCCAGCCGTTCGCCGCGGCGATCTCGCGGCCCAGCAGGGTGGCGCGGCCCGCGGAGGGGCCTTCGTTCTCGTGGCCGTCCAGGAAGCCGGCCAGGACGCGCTCGTTCTCCTTGAACGTGGGGGCCACGATGGGGCCGCGCGTCGGGTGGATATCGCGGCCGGCCTGGATGTCATCGATCATCGCCAGCGCCGACTCGGGGCTCTGGTTGTCGAAGAATTCCCAGTTGACCATGACGACGGGCGCGTAGTCGCACGCCGCGTTGCACTCGATGCGCTCGAGCGTGATCTTTCCGTCTTCGCTGGTCTCGTCGCTTCCGACGCCGACCTTTTCGGAGACCTTTTCCCAGATCTCGTCGCCGCCCATGACGGCGCACAGCGCGTTCGTGCACACGCCCACCAGGTAATCACCGGTGGGGTGACGCTTGTACTGCGTGTAGAAGGTCGCGACGGCGCTGATCTCTGCGCGGGGCAGGTCCAGCGTGGCCGCGATGAAGTCGATGCCGTCCGGGCTGACGTAGCCGTCGACGGACTGGATCAGGTGCAGCATCGGCAGCAGCGCGGAGCGCGAGTGACCGTCCGGGTAGCGGGCGATGATCTGCGCGGCGTCCGCCTGCAGGCGTGCCAGGGTGTCGGGTGTGTAGCTCATCGGTCAACGCCTCCGAGAACGGGGTCGATAGCGGCCAGTGCGACGACCACGTCGGCCAGCTGGCCGCCTTCGGTCATCATGGCCAGCGCTTGCAGGTTGGCGTACGAGGGGTCGCGGAAGTGCGCGCGGAACGGGCGCGTGCCGCCGTCGGAGACGAGGTGAACGCCCAGGATGCCCTTCGCGTGCTCGACGGTCTGGTAGACCTGGCCGGCGGGCACGTGGAAGCCCTCCGTGACGAGCTTGAAGTGGTGGATGAGGGACTCCATGGACTCCCCCATGATCTCGCGGACGTGCTCAGCCGAGTTGCCCTGGCCGTCGGTGCCGACCGCCAGGCGCGCGGGCCAGGCGATTTCGGGGTTGGCGACCATGGTGGGCGCGCCCTCGCACTGGTCCAGCTTGGCGAGCACCTGCCAGATGATGCGCATCGACTCGTAGCACTCATCGAAACGGACCATCGTGCGGTTGTAGACGTCCGACTTGTCGCGGGTGGGAACGTCAAATTCGAAGTTCTCGTAGCCGCAGTAGGGCTGGCTCTTACGCAGGTCCAGGGGTAGGCCGGCGGCGCGAACGCCGGGGCCGGTGGTACCAAGAGCCATGAGACCACTCAGCGGCATGACGGCCACGTCGCACAGGCGCTTCTTGAAGATCGGGTTCTCCACGAGGATGTCCTGGAGCTCGCCGATGTCCTTGCGGGCCCGGCGCAGGCGGTCGCGGATGTAGTCCGAGGTGCCCTCGCCGATGTCCTGCACGACGCCGCCGGGGCGGATGTACTCGTGGTTCATGCGCAGGCCGGTGATGCGCTCGAAGATGCGCAGGATTTCCTCGCGGGCACGGAAGCCGATCGTCATGATCGTCGTGGCGCCCATCTCGTTACCGGTCGAGCCGATGGCGACCAGGTGCGAGGCGATGCGGCACAGCTCCATCATCAGGACGCGAATCAGGGTCGCGCGCTCGGGGATGTCCTCTTCGATGCCGAGGAGCTTCTCGACGCCGAGGCAGTACGCGGCCTCCTGGAAGAAGGGAGCGACGTAGTCCATGCGCGTGCAGTATGCGACGCCCTGGGCCCACGTGCGGTACTCCATGTTCTTCTCGATGCCGGTGTGCAGGTAACCGGTGTCGACGCGGGTCTCGCGGACCTTCTCGCCGTCGAGCTCGAGGATCAGACGCAGAACGCCGTGGGTCGCGGGGTGAACCGGGCCCAGGTTGACGACGATACGCTCGGAGGTGATGGCCTCGATCTCGTGCAGGACGTCGTCCCAGTCGCCGCCCTGAGTGAGGACCTCGGGGATGTCCTCGATGGGCAGGTCGGTCGCGCCAGCGGGCGCGTGGAAGGCGGTGGTCATCAGTTCACACTCCTACGAACGTCGGGGGAAGCGTTGACGGCTCCCTTGAATTCGACGGGGATGCCGCCCAGCGGGTAGTCCTTGCGCTGGGGGTGTCCGACCCAGTCGTCGGGCATCGCGGTGCGCGTGAGCGAGGGGTGCCCGGTGAAGACGATGCCGATGAGGTCCCAGGTCTCGCGCTCCTGCCAGTCGTTTCCGGGGTAGAGGGAGACGATGGATGGGATGCGGGGGTCCTCGTCGGGGCACGTGACCTCGAGGCGGATCATGCGGTTGTGCGTGATCGAGTACAGGGGGTAGATGGCGTGCAGCTCGCGCCCCTTGTCGAGGGGGTAGTGCGCGCCGTTGGTGCCCAGGCACATTTCGAAGCGCAGGTCCGCGTCGTCGCGCAGGTACTTGGCGACGCGCACGATGTGCTCGCGGGCGATGAAGATGCCGAGCTGTCCGCGGTCGATGGTCACCTTTTCGATGACGTCGGCGACCTTGAGGCCGTCGGCGACGATGAGCTCTTCGAGGACGTCAACGACCTGGTCGAACCAGCCGCCGTAGGGGCGGGAGGCCTCGCCGGGCAGGAAGGAGTCGGAGACCAGTCCGGAGAAGCCGGAGGTGGAAGAGTCGGTGCCCGCGCCGAAGAGGCCCTCGCGGTGGGCGATGGGCTCGGGGAGGGCGAAACCGCGCTGCGACGAGGCCTGGGCGACCTCGGCGGACGCGTTGTCCTCGGGGATGGAAAGGTCGCTCATGCGAGGAGTCCCTTCATCTGGTGGGTGGGGGTCGCCTCGAGGGCGGCCTGCTCGGCGCGGCGCGCGATCTCGCGGCGGTGGACGCCGAGGGGTTCCTTGCCGATCTGCTCACGCAGAACGAGGACCGCGTGGATGAGGGCCTCGGGGCGGGGCGGG
>CALBAF010000544.1 GCA_937926415.1 uncultured Actinomyces sp. | reverse complement strand
CATGAGGACCGCACGGCCGCTACTCGAGACGACACGACCGCCTTCACTATCAGTAGTGGTAGCGAACTTGGAGAATCACCAGGTCATCCCCAGCAACGAGGTACACGAGGCGATGCTCGTCAGTGATCCTTCGCGACCACGCACCCGAGGCGCCGTACTTGAGCTGCTCGGGTTTACCGATACCTCCGAAGGGATCGCGAAGGACCGCATCGATGAGCATGTTGACCCGTTTGAGGATCCTGCGGTCCGCCTTTTGCCAGTGCTTATAGTCCTCCCAAGCATACGGGTCCCATACGAGACGCATCAGTCCTCCCGGTCGAGGTCATGCATCTCCGTCTGGCCCGCACAAGCCTGGCCATACGCATCAAGAAGGCGTCGCGCGTTCTCAGGTGATCGGAACAGATAGGCGGTCTCCTGCCATGCAGCGTACTCGTCGGCGGGCATAAGAACAGCACTGCCCTTACGTGAAACAATCTCAACGGCGTCATGATCGGCGTTGACTCGCTCGATGAGCGGGTACAACGTCTTACGTGCCTCGCTTGCACTGATAGACATCAGAGCACCTCTTCCCTCAGGCGTACCAGGATACGGTACCACCTGAGACGATAGGCTGTAGGTTCTCTCACTCCCTCACACGGCCCAAGCAGCCACCTACTGCACCCCAATGGCCTCAGGAGCAGCCACCGGGGCACTTCCTGCGAGGGGCTATCACTGAGGAGGTGCGGATGATGTCGAGCTCATCGACTACCACTGACGCTGACCGGATCGACCCGATTCACCCGGGTGAGGTCCTCATGGAGGACTTCATCGAGGGGTTCGGGATCACCCAGAACAAGCTCGCCACGGCCATCGGCGTGCCCCCGCGCCGCATCAACGAGATCGTGCACGGCAAACGCGGCATCACCGCGGACACCGCTGTACGCCTGGCCAAGTACTTCGGCACATCTGCCGAGCTCTGGATGAACCTGCAGAGCCACTACGAGCTCAGGCTCGAGCGCCGAGCCCTGCGCGAGCAGCTCGACAACATCGTGCCCCTGCAGTCAGTGGCGTAGACAACGCAGGCGGCATACGTGACCTCTGCTCACGTCCGGAGAGGTGAGCCGGCGCGGTTCGGGCGGCGGTGACAGGACCGCAGATACTCGCCGAACACGCTTCGACGAGGCGAACGGGACGGAGGCGATCGATATCACCGACC
>CALBAF010000543.1 GCA_937926415.1 uncultured Actinomyces sp. | reverse complement strand
AGGTAGCCGGGTCGAGGTCCGCCGTGGCGGGGTCTATGGGTCCAAACTTGGTTGAGCTGGGGTTTTGTTCCATGTCTGCGCTTTCTGATTTTGGAGCCAGATTTTTGCCGCTGGGTCCACGCTATAGACTTACTTTATCGAAGATGTTGCGCGCAGGTCGCGCCGTTACAGGACAGGAGTCAAAGATGAAGCTGGGGTTTATCGGTTTAGGGGCAATGGGCGGGGCCATCGCCAGTGGCGCCTTGCGAAAGGGCTTCATCTCGGGGTCGGACTTGGTTTTCACCGCTTTGAACTGCAACGGTGACCACCCTTTGACTCAGGAATTCGGGGTGCAACAACTTTGTGAAAACACCGAACTGGTTCGGCAAGTCGATGCGGTAGTTGTGGCGGTCAAGCCCAAGCACATCATGGCAGTGCTGGAAGAAATCCGTCCGGTATTGGGCAATAAATTAGTGCTTTCCATTGCCGGGGGTGTTCCGGTGGCGGCCTTGGAAGGTTCCCTGGAGCCGGGGGCCGCGGTGGTGCGAGTGATGCCGAATATTAATGCCCTGGTAGGTGCCTCGATGTCGGCGTTGTGCGCGGGGAAAGGCACCACCGCGGAACAACTCCAGTTCGCCCAAGATTTGTTTAATTCCGTGGGGCGCGCGATTATCCTAGACGAATCGCTTTTCGGGGCTTTCACGCCGCTGGCGGGTTGTGCGCCTGCCTGGACCTATACCTATGTCGAGGCTCTGGCAAAGGCCGGGGTAGCGGCCGGCTTGACGAAGGCGGATGCGGCCGCGGCCGCTACCCAGATGCTGCTGGGTTCGGCGCTGATGCTGCAAGATGCCTTGGAACAGGGCAAACACCCCGGACAGTTGGTAGACCAGGTGTGCTCTCCCGGCGGCTCTACCATCGCAGGGCTTTTGGCGGGTGAAACCGCGGGTTTCAGCAACTCGGTGGTGCAGATGGTGCGCGGGGCCATGGCCCAAGACGCCAAGGCGCTAAACTAAGACCCAAAACGCAACAGAAGGGATGAACGTGACCCAGAACCTCGTGACTTATCCGGCCACCCTACCGGCACCGCAAGTACCGGCGAAAACCACTTTGGACGGAATCGAAGCCAAGTGGGCCCCGGTGTGGGAAGAAAACGGCACCTACCGTTTCAATCCCGACACCACTCGCAGCGAAGTGTATTCGATCGACACTCCCCCGCCCACGGTTTCGGGTTCATTGCATGTGGGTCACGTCTTTAGCTATACCCACACCGACTTGGTGGCGCGGTATCAGCGCATGCAAGGGAAAAACGTCTACTACCCCATGGGCTGGGACGACAACGGCCTGCCCACCGAGCGCCGCGTCCAGAACTACTTCGGGGTGCGCTGTGACCCTTCCCTGCCCTACCAGCCGGATTTCCAGCCCCCACACCAGGGAGGAGACGGCAAATCTATTAAAATGGCCGACCAGGTTCCCATCAGCCGCCGCAACTTTGTGGAACTGTGCCAGCGCCTGACCGCCGAAGACGAGAAACAGTTCGAGGCGCTATGGCGACGACTGGGGCTGTCGGTGGACTGGAGTTCCACCATGCAAACCATCGGGGACCACGCCCAAAAGGTCGCCCAAACCATGTTCTTGCGCAACCTGGCGCGAGGGGAAGCCTACCAGGCCGAGGCCCCCGGATTGTGGGACGTGACTTTCCAGACCGCGGTGGCCCAGGCCGAACTTGAGGCCCGCGACTATCCGGGCCACTATCATTCTTTAGCTTTCCACCTAGAGGACGGCCAAGACATCATCATTGAAACTACCCGTCCCGAGCTGCTGCCGGCCTGTTGCGCTTTGATTGCCCACCCCGAGGATGAACGCTACCAGGCGTACTTCGGGAAATACGTGACTTCTCCCGGTTTCGAAGTACCGGTGCCGGTGCTGGCTCACCCCAAGGCAGAGGTGGAAAAGGGTTCCGGCATCGCCATGTGCTGTACCTTCGGCGACACGACCGACATCGACTGGTGGCGTGACCTGGAGCTGCCGCTACGCGCAATCCTGCGCAAGGACGGCCGCATCATCACCGAGACCCCCGAGTGGATCACGACTGATGCGGGCCGCGCGGCTTTCGAGGAGATCACCGGCAAGACGACGTTCTCCGCGCGCGAGGCCGTGGTGGCCGCCCTGCGCGAGTCGGGCGAGCTGAAGGGCGAGCCGACCAAGACGATGCGTCAGACCAACTTCTTCGAGAAGGGCGACAAGCCCCTCGAGATCGTCACCTCGCGCCAGTGGTACATCCGTAACGGTGGCCGCGCGTGGACGAACCCGGCCTCGGGCGCGGATCTGAACGAGGAGCTCATCGGCCGCGGCCGCGAGCTGGAGTTCCACCCCGATTTCATGCGCGTACGCTACGAGAACTGGGTGAAGGGCCTGAAGGGCGACTGGCTGGTCTCCCGTCAGCGCTTCTTCGGCGTGCCGTTCCCGCTGTGGTACCGCGTAGACGCGGACGGCCAGGTCAACTACGACGACATCATCACCCCGTCTGAGGCCGCTCTGCCGGTCGACCCGTCGACGGACGTTCCGGAGGGCTACACGGAGGATCAGCGCGGCGTGGCCGGCGGCTTCGTGGGCGAGCTGGACATCATGGACACGTGGGCGACGTCCTCGCTGTCCCCGCAGCTGGCGTGTGGTTGGCTGGATGACGAGGACCTGTTCGCTCGTACGTACCCGATGGATCTGCGCCCGCAGGGCCAGGACATCATTCGTACGTGGCTGTTCTCGACCGTGGTGCGCGCGGACTTGGAGTTCGGTGCGCTGCCGTGGAAGCACGCGGGCCTGTCGGGCTGGATCCTGGATTCGGACCACAAGAAGATGTCCAAGTCCAAGGGCAACGTCGTGACCCCGATGGGCATCCTGGAGAAGTACGGGTCGGATGCCGTGCGCTACTGGGCGGCGTCGGCTCGCCTGGGCCTGGATGCGGCCTTCGACGAGCAACAGATGAAGATTGGTCGCCGCCTGGCGATCAAGGTGCTGAACGCGTCGAAGTTCGCCCTCACGATGGGCGGCGAGGGCGCCGCGATCGATCTAGATCCGGCGCTGGTAACGGTGCCGCTGGATCGTTCGGTGCTGGCGGCGCTGGCCTCCGTCATCGACGAGGCCTCGACTGCCCTGGCGTCCTACGAGCACTCTCGCGCGCTCGAGGTCACGGAGTCGTTCTTCTGGACGTTCTGCGACGACTACCTGGAGCTGGTCAAGGAGCGCGCCTACAACCGTGATGGCGCGTGGGACGAGGCCTCGGCCGCGTCTGCCCGTGCAGCTCTGGCGATCGTCATCGACAACGTCGTGCGCCTGCTGGCCCCCTACCTGCCGTACGTGACGGAAGAGGTGTGGAGCTGGTATCGCGAGGGCAGCGTGCACACGGCCCCGTGGCCGGTCGTGGCTGACCTGGCTGGCGTCGAGGGCGATCCCTCGGTGCTTGAAGCCGCCTCCTCTGCTCTGATCGCGCTGCGTCGCGTGAAGTCCGAGGCGAAGGTGTCGCCGCGTACGCCGTTCCTGGCTGTGACGGTGCGCGCCCCGCAGGCTCAGGTCGAGGCCCTGGAGTCCGTGAAGGGCGACCTGGAGGCCGCATCCAAGGCCGTGGGCGCCCTGACCGTGGCCGTGGTGACCAAGCCTTTCCACTTCGAGGGCAAGCGCCGCCTGCAGCAGGCCGAGCGCGGCATCAAGGAACTGCTGGACCCGCATTACCTGCTCAACCCAGGGAAGGTCCTCACCGCCCGGTCG
>CALBAF010000542.1 GCA_937926415.1 uncultured Actinomyces sp. | reverse complement strand
GTCGGCGTCGTCGCCACCACCGCGAGCACGCCGAAGGAAGCGCGAGTCATCGCCAGGCGCGCCGCCGCCGGCATCACGATCGACGACGCCTCCGCACCTTCTGCCTAACAGCTCCCATCACCCGACCAGCCGACCCGTCAGGAGGACGCCATGCCCGACCACACACCCACGGACGCTCACGACGCAGACGGGGCCCAGGCCTCGTCGATGAGCGAGGAGAACCCTCCCACGGTCCCCGAGGGCATCGCCGTGCGTGACATGATGCGCGTCAAGTACGAGCCGCGCGCCTCCAACGAGGTCCTCATCATCACGGGCTACTCGGGAGCGGGTCGCACCGGAGCCGCCCGCGCGCTTGAAGACCTTGACTGGTACGTCGTGGACAACCTGCCGCCGACGATGCTGCCCGCACTCGTCGGCATGATGTCGAACGATCCCGCTGCGGGCGTGCACCGCCTGGCCGTCGGCGTGGACGTGCGCTCGCGTACCTTCTTCCGCACGCTTGATGCCACGCTTGAGCAGCTCAAGGGCGCGGGCATCGCCTACCGGGTCATCTTCCTCGAGGCCAGCCCCGAGACTCTGGTGCGCCGCTACGAATCCAACCGCCGCCCGCATCCCCTCCAGGGCGCCGGTACCCTCATGGACGGCATCAAGGCCGAGATGCGCCTGCTTGCGCCCCTGCGTCGCGCGGCCGACGAGGTCATCGACACCTCTACGATGAGTGTCCACGATCTGACGAGGCGCATCCGCGACATCGTGGCGGGGGAGGAGCGCCCCCTGCAGGTCACCGTCGAATCCTTCGGCTTCAAGCACGGACTCCCGCTCGACGCCGATCACGTCGTCGACGTGCGCTTTCTCAAGAATCCGTACTGGGTTGACGAGTTGCGCCACCTGACCGGCAAGGACCAGGCCGTGGCCGACTACGTGCTGTCCCAGCCGGGCGCGCGCGATTTTGCTCTCGGATATGCCGACCTTCTCGCCCCCATGCTCAGCGGCTATCTGGCAGAATTGAAGCCATTCGTCACGATTGCCGTCGGATGCACGGGCGGAAAGCACCGCTCCGTCGCATCTTCCGAGGCCATCGCCGAACGCCTGCGCTCACACGGATACACGGTTCGCGTGATGCACCGTGACATTGGGAGAGACTGATGCCCTATCTTGATGCAGCCGGCTGGGTTCAACGTGGAGAATCCGGCCAGAACATCGTCGCCCTCGGAGGCGGACACGGCCTGTCCGCGACCCTGCGGGCACTGCGCCACATCACCCGCGCGCTGACGGCCGTCGTGACCGTCGCCGATGACGGGGGTAGCTCCGGGCGACTGCGCCAGGAGATGCCGATCCTGCCTCCCGGCGACCTGCGCATGGCGCTGGCCTCTCTCTGTGAGGAATCCGAGTGGGGGCTGACCTGGCGCGACGTCATGCAGCTGCGCCTCGATACGACCGGTCCGCTCAACGGGCATGCCCTCGGCAACCTGCTGATCTCCGGCCTGTGGCAGCTCCTCGACGATCCCGTCGAAGGACTCGACTGGGTCGGTCGTCTCCTCGGCGCACGGGGACGCGTCCTGCCCATGTCGTCGACGCCGATCGACATCGAGGCGGATATGAACGACGGCGGCCGCCGCTACGTCGTGTCCGGTCAATCCAAGGTCGCTGTCGCCCCGGGAACCGTCGAGCACGTACGCATTACGCCCGAGGAGCCCGAGGTGCCCTCCGCGGTCACCGAAGCGATCTCCGAGGCCGACTGGGTCGTCCTGGGTCCCGGCTCCTGGTACACCTCCGTGATCCCGCACCTGCTGGTCCCCGAGATTAACCGTGCGCTTGCCACGACCGACGCCCACCGCGCACTCGTGCTCAACCTGGCGCGTCAGCGCGGTGAAACCGATCTCATGTCGACCGCCGACCACGTGCGTGTTCTACGCGAGTACGCACCCATGCTCAAGCTCGATGTGGTGGTCGCGGATCCGACGGCCTGCGACGATATTGACGACCTGATCGTGGCCGCTGAAGAACTTGGCGCGCGCGTCCTGTTGCGGCAGGTGCGCACGGGTGACGGAGCCCCGCATCACGACCCGCTGCGCCTCGCCGCCGCACTGCGTGATGCATTTGACGGCTTCCTTGGTGAGGTCGGACAGCCCGAAACGTGGTTACCTTAGAACCTGTTGCCTGCTGACAAACGACATGACATATCTGGAGAAGCCGTGTCCCTGACATCTGACATGAAGGACGAGCTGGCGCGCGCCGTCATCACGACGCCGTCCGAGGTCGCCGCCGAAGTGAGCGCGACGCTGCGTTTCGCTGGAGGCCTGCACCTCGTGGGCGGGCGCATCCTCGTCGAGGCTGAGCTTGACTCGCCCGTGGCCGCGCGTCGCCTGCGCACCTACCTGCAGGCTCTGTACAACGCCGAGTCCTCCGTTGTTGTGGTGTCCGGTTCTTCCCTGCGACGTGGCAAGCGCTATGTCGTGCGCGTC
>CALBAF010000541.1 GCA_937926415.1 uncultured Actinomyces sp. | reverse complement strand
GCGAGCCAGGGTCGGCCGCCATCTCGAGATCACCGGAGCGTAGCTCGCGGATGCCGGGGTGCACCTGCGGCGTCAGACCGTAGGCGCTCGCCAACGGGGCCGCGGTCAGGCGCGTGCGCTCGAGGCCGGACAACGCGATCACAGTCGGAGGAGGAGCAACCTCGTTTTCCCAGCGGTCCGCGAGGCGCTGCGCCTGGAGGAGCCCTTCAGGAGTCAGCCCGAGGCCGGGGCGCACCGTATCGAGCGCACCGAGGCGATTCGCGGGGGTCTGTCCGTGCCGTACCAGCACAATCTTCACTGCTGCTCCCAGAAAAGTCGTTCCATGACGGCGCGCGCCTTGCGTCCAGCGCGCAACCAGTCGTCTTCGAGGGCGTTCAGCCCGCCGCTACCGTACCCGAGGATCGCCGCAAGGGCACGCAGCTCCGCGCTGTCACGAGGCAAGACGTCGAGCTTCACACCGCTCATGCGCCCCGTCGCCAGCGTATTGGCCGCGCGGATACGCGTGGCCATGTCCCAGGCATCGAGAAGAGTCTGCGCGTCTTGAGCACTGATCAGGTCGTGCTCCTGAGCGCTCAGGATCGCCTGCGTCGTCGAGGGCGTACGCAGTGCGGGGTTGTTCATTCCTGCACGCATCTGGATGAGTTGGATCGTCCACTCCACGTCCGTGAGGCCACCGGGGCCGAGCTTAACGTGGCGAGCGGGCTCGATGCCGCGCGGCAGGCGCTCATTCTCCATGCGAGCCTTCAGCAAGCGAATGTCACGCACCTGAGATTGATCCACTCCCCCGTAGGCGAGCTCCTCGAAGATTTCTCGGGCAGAATCGGCGAGGCCACTGTCCCCGATCGGGCGTGCGCGCACGGCCGCCTGGCGCTCCCATGTGGACGCCCACCGCTGCGCGTACTCGCGATGCGACTCGATCGTGCGGCTCATTGGGCCGTTCTTGCCCTCGGGGCGCAGGTCGAGGTCGACGACAATACCCAGCTGGTTGGTCGCCGAGCCGAGGAGGTTCTTCACTCGGTTGACGATCGTCGTCGCGCTTGCCGCCGCCTCAGCGTCGGTGGCACCCCTGACAGCCTCGTGCAGCGCGATCACATCCGCGTCGGAGGCGTAGGAACACTCGCGCCCACCGTAGCGTCCCATCGCGACGAAGACGACGGCGGCCCGCTCCTCGCCCCATCGCTGAGTTTCCTCGCGCTGCGCAATGGCAAGCGCGCCGAGAATCGCCGCGTCCGTTGCGTCGGCGATCGCGTGCCCACGCGGATCGACTCCGCCCAGCAA
>CALBAF010000540.1 GCA_937926415.1 uncultured Actinomyces sp. | reverse complement strand
CGCCCGTGTCGGCTACCACGTGTCCTTCACTAAACCCGTGGTCCTCGAGCCCCGTCATGGGTCCTTCGTCTTCCAGCCGACCTCCATGGTCGCCGGGCACCCCGACCGCTCACCCGTGAGCATCACCGGGCAGCGACCGAGCGCACCCACGGTCGGCGGGGACACGCGCGTCGCGACCTTCAACGTCCTCAACTACTTCTCCGACCTCGGCGTCGACGAGGCCGGATGCACGGGATATCCCGACCGCACCGGCGCCTTCGTGACGGCGAAGAAGTGCAAGGTGCGCGGTGCATTCTCGCGCGAGGCCTTCGCCAACCAGGAGGCCAAGATCGTCTCGGCGATCAACGCACTGGGCGCTGACGTGGTTGCCCTCGAAGAGATCGAAAACCCCGTTGCCGTGGGGGTCGGGACGGACCGCGACGCGTCCCTCGCGCGCCTCGTCGAGGCCCTCAACAAGGACGCGGGCGCCGGAACGTGGGCGTACGTGCCCTCGCCCGGGGTCGTGCCCGAGGCCGAGGACGTCATCCGCGTCGCCTTCATCTACAAGCCCGCGACCGTCAGCCCCATCGGCCCCTCTGTGATCCACGACGACCCGGCATTCACGGGCATGGCGCGTCAGCCCCTCGCCCAAGAGTTCGCCCGTGTGAGCGCCGAGAGGGCCGCGCCCGCCTCCTTCGTCGTCGTCGCCAATCACTTCAAGTCGAAGGGATCCGTGCCCGAGGGAGCCCCTCCCGGCAACGTTGACAGCGGGGACGGGCAGGGCAACGCGAACGCGATCCGCGTCGCCCAGGCGGGCGCCCTGGCTTCCTTCGCCGCCCGATTCGCGGATAAGCCGACCCTGCTCGTGGGTGACTTCAACTCCTATTCGCAGGAGGACCCGATCAAGGCCCTCGAGGCCGCGGGTTGGGCGCGAGTCTCAGGTGCGGGCGAGTCTTCCTACGTCTACGCGGGACGCTCCGGTTCCCTCGACCATGTCTTTGCCAACGCGGCCGCGAAGCCGCTACTCGCGGGGGTTACCAGCTGGGCCGTCAACGCTCAGGAGTCCATCGCCTTCGAGTACTCGAGGGCCGGCATGAACGCCCACCTGGCGATCGAAGCCGACAACCCCTACCGCTCCTCGGACCACAATCCCGAGCTCATCGGACTCACTCTGCTCGGTGGGGACGAGCC
>CALBAF010000539.1 GCA_937926415.1 uncultured Actinomyces sp. | reverse complement strand
CTCGTTCGTGCCGGAGATCCCGGCGAGCTCGGCGGCCAGGCGAGCGATGCGCTCCTGGCTCATGTCCTGCTCGACGGTGACGGTCTGGCGAGGCTCGATGCGCTGCACGGGGCGCGCCCACGGCTGTTCGGCCACGATCCAGGAGATGAGCTGCTCGCGCATGTAGGCGCGCAGGTCGGAGAGGTGTCCGGAGTTCTTCGCCGAGACGAGGACGCGCACGGTGACCGTGTTCTCGGTGGAGTCGGTGACCTGCACGCCCCAGGTGCGCCCGTCCCACAGGTCGGTGGAGTTCAGGAGCTGTTCGACCTTGGCGCGGATGAGCGCCATGGGGGCAGACCAGTCGAGCTTGAGTTCGACGGTGCCGAGCTGCGCGGAGGCGCGGCGCGTCCAGTTCTCGAAGGGCGTCTGGGTGAAGTAGCGGCAGGGGATGATGAGGCGACGCTCGTCCCAGATGTGGACGACCACGTAGGACAGCGTGATTTCCTCGACGGAGCCGGTTTCTTTCTTCTCGCCGGCGACGACGACGTCACCCACGCGGATTGCGTCGGTGAACGCCAGCTGCATGCCCGCGAAGACGTTGCCGAGGGTCTGCTGGGCGGCGAGACCGAAGATGACGGAGATGACACCGGCGGAGGCCAAGATGGTCGTCATGGCGTGGCGCGCGGCCTCGAAGGTGCCGATGGCGGCGGCAACGCCGATGAGGACGATGAGCCCCTGGGTGAAGCGACGCAACACCTGCGCGCGGGTTTCGAAGCGGCGCGAGCGGCCCTGGTCAGCGTTCTGGCGTGCCTTGGCGGCGTCCTCGAAGACCCACGCGGCGGCGTAGCCCATCCACGTGAGGCAGCCGATGGCGATGATGAGGAACATGCGCATCAGCACGGCAGTGATGGCCGAGCCTTCCCAGTCGGACAGGTGGGGGTTGACCAGCGCAATGCCGAGGCCGATCCACGCGCCCCACGCAGCAAAGGTGAAGTGACCCGGCCGGCGTACGCGCGCCAGGATCGACGAGGCCATGGCGGACTTCGCGAGAGCCTTGCGTCCGACGATGGAGAGGACAACCGAGACGACGACACCCACGAGAGCACCGACGATCGGGCCGAGGATGAGGATGGTGAGGTCGACCGTCGTGGCCACGGCGGTCTGCGCCCCCGATTGCGGGTCGGCGATCGCCCGTGTGAGGGCGTCCGAGGCCTGGGCGAGGGCACCGAGTGCTGGTGTCATAGTCATGCATCAAGCCTAGGTCGGACAGCTGATGAATTCCTGGAAATTCCGCACAATTGCAACATTTTTCAGTAATGTGTTAGCTGTCACTTGATTTCGTTTTGACGTTCCGCTCGCGTTCTGCCTAAACTATCTCCCGTCTTCGGACGCCAGTTCGACGGCCAAATAGGCCCCCATCGTCTAGCGGCCTAGGACACCGCCCTTTCACGGCGGCGACACGGGTTCGAATCCCGTTGGGGGTACCACCGGTCGCAATCGTGATTGGAACAATTCAATAGGTCTTACCTGTTGTAAGGCCCCGTAGCGCAGTTGGTTAGCGCGCCGCCCTGTCACGGCGGAGGTCGCGGGTTCAAGTCCCGTCGGGGTCGCCGACCAGACCTTTTGGTTCAGGTCTTGGCTCTGTAGCTCAGTTGGTAGAGCGTTCGACTGAAAATCGAAAGGTCACCGGATCGACGCCGGTCGGAGCCACCAGCAACTCCCCGAAGCATTCGCTTCGGGGTTTTTGTTTTGCCCGCGGCGAGGCGGAATTCCCCTTTTGCTCGAGGCAGTCGCCTCACAGCACTGCGCCCCGGACGCCCCGCATGCGGCCCCACATGCGCGCGCCCAGACAAATGTCGCACATAATTTCCAACGGTCATTTTTCAAGCGCACCAGAAAACGTTGCAATCCCAACGATCAACGTTCACAGTTTGAAGCACCCTCAAGGGAATTACGTGCGAAATTTCTGGAGACTGCGAGGCATGCCGCCACAGCCTCACCGCCACCCAACGGGGGGAATTGCACCATTAGGGGCACGACACGCCGACGACACACCGAAAGCCAGCTCCTAATGCTGCAAAACCCCCACCCGCGCGCAGTCATCAACACGCCGCGCTCCATATCCCGAGAGCAAGACCGAATACGCGACCTTAACCACTCACAGAACTGAGCGAAAAAGGTGACGCAGTCAATGTGCTGCCCAACAAGAGTCCCCGCCTCGTATCGACGAGGTCGGGGCTCAGTCATACGCGAACGCGCCCACGCGGGGCTCACCATTGCCGGGAAATGCGAGAGAAACCGGCGGCGAGTGGTCGCGTGGGCGCGTCCTTCTACACAGAACGTTTCAACAGAGAGAAAGCACCCGGAAGAAACAGTGACTAGCGTAACAGGGGTCGAGTTGTTACGGGGGCGTTTGGATGATCAATTTTCGGCGAACTTTTGCGTGGCCTTCTCGGTCCATCCGGGCGTGCCACGACCACCCTCCTCCCCTCGCTCGAGATAACCGAAACGCATCAGGGCTCAACCGCGTCCCAGTCACCATTGTGGATGTAGGCGCCGTCGAGACGCTCGACCATCTCGGAGGCGCGGGTGCAAGCTTCGACGGCCTCGAGGATGCCGAGGGCGATCAGGGCGCGGCCACCTTCGTCGTTCAGGCGGTCCGTGTCGACGACGAGGGTGACGTGGGCGAGGGCTTTGGAGAGGTGGAAGGGGTTGACGCGTACCTCCCAGTTCTTGCCGAGCTCACTCCCATCCTCCAATCCGCACTGGGAATCAGTCACCTATCACCTTGATATACTTGGATTGCGCGGTGGCTTCATCGGACACGAGTTGGGATTCAGTCACCTATCCCCTTGATACACTTGCGCAGGCAAAGCTCGCCCGCGCTGAGGTGCTGGGATTCAGTCACCTATCCCCTTGATACACTTGTGCGCACCCTCGAAACCGTCGTCAACTGGCTAGGATTCAGTCACCTATCCCCTTGATACACTTGACATTTCAGTTGACCCACGGCGCGCCACGCTAGGATTCAGTCACCTATCCCCTTGATATACTTGAGCGAGCTATCCAGCCCCACCGTCGGAAGTTGGGATTCAGTCACCAATCCCCTTGATATACTTGAGCGTGAGAACGCCGTGCGCTTCCCGGGGTTGGGATTCAGTCACCTATCCCCCTGATACACTTGTCGTCGGCGTTGGCGATCTGATCGGCTCGCTGGGATTCAGTCACCCATCCCCTTGATATACTTGTCATATTCCTCGCTCAGCATGGCACCGTGTTGGGATTCAGTCACCTATCCCCTTGATATACTTGGTGGGACGGACAGGCCGGCGACGGGGTGGTTGGGATTCAGTCACCTATCCCCTTGATATACTTGCCGCCCCTAACGTTGGCCTGCACATGCAGGCGGTGAAGAACCGAGGCGCTCAACACCACCTGCAGGCCGATGAGGACAACCGCCACATCAGCGACTGGGACAAGTTGTACTCCTCCAGTGGTCGAATGCACTTCAATACCGCCGCGACACGACCGCAGCTCTCCATCAAATGTAGAGAGGTCTATAACCCGCCAGCTGCCGTCCATTGTCACTCAAAAACCTTGCTACATGGGAGTCTGTCATCTTTCGACTTCCAACGCTCTTCACCTAGAGCATTGCGCCGAATGACAGATACTCCTCCTGGGCCCAGCAAAGCACCGATTGATACCCGCCACGATCCACTATCTCCAGCAATATCGCGCACCTCCTGTGGTGTAGCATCATCGAATCCCTCCTCGGATATGCGCAACGGACGAAGGTTAAGTTTCGTTGGCCCCTCAAATCCAACGACTCGCCACTCGACTGCTTCGGGATACTTTTTGAAGAATTCACCAATTTTATCGGTGTCATAGAACTTTGGATTAACCCTCAATTCATCACCAGCAACAATCCAAGCGAGCGGCTCTTTTGAACTATCACGAAGCACTTCGCGAATTGCTTTATCAGCAGTACGCATTGAGATTGAGCTTGCTGGAATTGAGAACGAGAAAAGATCCTTTCCATGCGCATGCCGCAAATCAACCTGGTAGACACGCAGCATTGCATACTTTGCCGGCTCTTCAGCAATCTTGTAGATACGGACGTGATGGATCGTATTACTAATCGACACATAACCGCCCCGGACCGCGATTGACGCTGACCATTTCCCAGCGGGAGTCGCTCCAAAGAAGCGGATTCGCTCCATAGGGCCGATCGTTCTGCCATGGATCTTGATTGTCCGTTTGGGGTCCGTAGGGAGCCCCGTCTGCGGATCGAACTGTTCATCCTTCACGAGGGCCGCCCATAGAGCAGGCGTCTCCGCCCGATCGATGAGATCCACAGGAAGTGGATCAGACAACAGACGAACCTCTCCATGTTCTTTGACTTTTCGCATTCCATTCTTGTCAAGCTTCGGAACACGATCACCATTCCGGTCTAGATACGCATGCTCAGAAGATGTAACACTGTCCATGTGCGCTCTACTCGATCCAAGGCGTAAACGCTGATTCATGGTGAACCGCACCATGCCACTCTCGAGCGCGCCATTAAACTTCGTTGCCGCAACTCGCATGCGCTGAGACCAGGAATGCATCAATGTATTTTCAGATGGGTGAGACTGCAGATACCGTCTCCACTCATCAGCCCCACTAGTAAGCAGCTGCGTAAAACGCAGATTATCGCGTAGTGCTAGCAATTGTGCGATGTGATCGTCAAGTAGCGCAATGACGAGAGCATCCATTGCATGATATCGACGATCAAGACGCGTCTTACCATTGCCACCAGTGAGACGCACACAGCCCTCGAAACCCGAAACAATGCGAGCGGCGGCAGTAATGCGGCCTCGATACAGCCCAACTGAGGGAACTACTGCCCCTTCATTTGCAGAGGACGCTGACGCGAAGTATCCCCTGATGCGCTTGCCCAGCTCAACCGCCATCCATGCCACCGATTCCATCGATCGCGCATCGAACTCTTGATCAGGCTTCTTCGACTTCAGGCGTGCAACAACGGCAGCTTGGAACTTCTTATGCTGCTTCAGGCTCACCCCCGGGTCCCGTTTCCAAGACCAAACACGTTCGATCACGTCGTCGATCGAAACCTTGTCTTTGCGACCTCCCGATTTAGCCCACTCAGAGAACAGCTGATTCCTTTTGCTCTCATTACACTCACGACAGACTGCAACGAGATTGTTTCTATCATTGGTTGATCCCAGCCCTGAACGTGGAACAATATGATCCATGTCCGCTGTTTCAAAACTAATTGCATTTCCACAGTACAAACACTTGTATCCCTGGCGCTGAACAGCTAAGAGTCGAATTTTGGTAACCTGATTTAACTTACCCCTACCACACGTCTGCGCCCCTAACTCCTGCGCCAAGGCTTCAATACGCTTCTGTCTCGCAGCATTCGAATCCATCAATTCACGCGCTTTTTCCGTTGACATCATGCCACTACGCGTATGCTCGATATTCACAACCTCGGGAATACCCCAGCGATCGACGGCCATCTTCAGCCATCGATGCACTTCCTTCATGACGCGGTCAACAGCGGGATTGCCGACAGGAGCGCCGATAGGGTCCGGTTTGGGGACCCAGGAGTTGCTCACCCCGAACTCACGCTTTCGCGCTTCATGCAGGTCACACCCATCAGCGAGCATGCGATCCGTTAGTCTCTGCAGGCTATCCAGGGAATACGCAGCGCGGCCAGATGGCAATGCAAGTTCCTCTAGCTTTGCCAGGTCATCATCTGTAAGAGAGCCAAGGAACCCATCAATCTCATCGTTTTCAAACTCCTCTCCCTCAGCAAGGGTTGAGTTAGCCATGAACTTTACGAGGTCCGCACGATCCTCGTCATATGCAGACTTCCACCAGCGCTTCAATTTCGTCAACTTGCTCGACATGACAATGACACTGACAACATCAGTCGGCGGACGGCGCAGAGCGGGCTCTCCTTCGAATACCGGTTTCGCGGTGCCCGTCAAACAATCCCGTTCAATACCGAGCTGCTCTGCAATATCAAACCAATCAACGTCCTCGACCTTGAGGGCGCTATCCAGAACATATCGTGTCACTCGTCGCAGCTCATTGGCATTTAACTTCCGCTCCTGCCCACCAGAACGAACCCTCAGATTCGCTAGTGCCGCAACGATTCTGAACTTCTGAAACATCGGATGCGCAATTTCGGCCCGCCATTTCGATTCCTGCCCCGGTAACTGATCGCGGCCAACCCGCATGTTTCGTCGCACCCCATTCCTAGGGTGGGTCACTCGGAAAACTATCTCTGTCAGTTCCTTGATTTGAGAAAGATCAATGTGTTGGAGCTCAAGAATTCGAGTGAGCTCGTGGTAGGTATCGCTCTGATACTGTCGGCCTCGGAATAGACCTTGCGTACCACGCAACGCCTGAAACGCATAGCGTTCATCTGCGACGTAGGCAGAAGCCAGCTGCCCCTGCGTGGCCTCGGCGACAATATTCCTCCCCAGAGCCTCACAGACCCTTTCATTCACCTTAATAAGCGCTTTGCTCGGGTAAGGAGCCCGAGCCAACGATGCAACCGATGTATAAGAATTCCGCCAACCACGATGCCTCGCGATATGCCTAACGGCAATTGCGAGCATCTCCTTGCGTTCTGCCGGGTCTGAAACGTAGGAGTCGAGCAGCTCTGCACGCACATGCCAAGGTTCGTGTTGGTCAGTGAATTCTTCGAGGTCAGGAAGCGGCCATCCCAGCTCTTCAGACAAGTAGGCATCCAGTTCCCTCAGGCGCCTCTCATTCCTGAACCCTCGCCTTCTTGCCCGGCGTGCGATGCCTGCCTTTTGCTTGCGGCTAACTTCCTTTCGATCACCAGGCTCAGCACCGCCGTCATGCAGGTGCACAGTGGAGTTAAGCAGCTTGATGGGAGTTCCACGTTCGTCAACTTCGATCGCGCAGAAACCAATGGACTTGAGGCCAACGTCGATCCCAATGCGGTAGCGACGACGCTGCACATTTGCCGAATAATCACTCATGCACACATAGTGACACAACGCACATACATTTGTGTCTGTTTCGAAAGATACTGAGCCTCTCACGGAGAGACCCGGTCTACTGCAAAGCAGTGAGCATTCAGAACCGCTAACTTGTCGGCCCTTGTTAAGATTCAGTCACCCCGTAGCATACATCTCCAATTCCAGAGATGCAAGCCACATCCACAAGGGCTTTTCGGCAGGGCCACCCCACCCACTTCCGCGCGCCACTGCGACACGAGGGGCGCGATCCTGAAACAATGGGGGCATGTCGAATGACCCGCGTGAAAACCTGCATGGCTCGGACAGCGAGGAGCTGGCCGACGTGACGGCCGACGCCGCGCGCACCGGCGCCGAGCGAGCCGCCTCGACCCCCGC
>CALBAF010000538.1 GCA_937926415.1 uncultured Actinomyces sp. | reverse complement strand
GGCGACGCGTAGTTGGCCTGGTGACCTGCGCTCCTCGCGCGGCCCCACCGACCCCCTCCGCGTGTGAGTACTGAGAAGGCGAGCGGTACACGGTGTCTCCATCGACGTGTGCGGTGTGAATGTCGCAATCCTAGCACTCATGAGGCGCGCATCACATGCGTTTAATTTCTTTAATTTCAAACAATTTGATCGGAGCCGCGAATCAACAATCGGCTTGCACCCCCTCATAAAATGAGCCGCCCGTCACGCGACATGTTAGGCTGGTCACGTTCGCTCAAAGCATCGAACGACCCTACTTCGAGGAGAGAAACATGAGTCTGGAAGATCTGGCCAAGAAGGCTGAAGAAGGCTTCGAGAAGGTCGTTGACGCGGCCAAGGAGAAGGCTGAAGAAGCCAAGGACAAGCTCGCCGAGCTCGCTGGCGACGCCAAGGACAAGGTCGCCGAGCTCGCTGGCGATGCCAAGGACAAGGCAGAAGACGCCAAGGACAAGGTCGAAGAGGCCGCTGAGGACGCCAAGGACAAGGCAGAGGAGATCGCCGAGGACGCCAAGGACAAGGCAGAGGACGTCAAGGACGAGCTCGAGAAGTAAGCCACCAGAAGGGGGGGCGAACCAAGAGGTTCGCCCCCCTTCTCCATGCACTCGCGCTCCCGACGGTTTTACATTCCCCCGTAGCTCGGACCACGCGACTGGCGACGAATGCTCTACTCCCGTCCCTCGCGCACGCCCGCCAGGATGCGGCTACGCAGCGGGACGGTCGCCTCGGAGGCGACGACGATGAGAAGGACTCCCAGGAACGCGGAGGCGAGGGCGACCAGGACGCCGCCAGCACCTCCCGCCGCGAGCATCGGCGACATGAACACCATGCCGAGCAGCATCGAGCCGACGATCATGACGAACGCGGGGATCGCGACCTCGAGTCGACGGCTACGGTCCATGAATCCCCTCGGCGACCCCATGTAGGACAGGGCTCGCACCTGGTCGGCTGAGTCGATGATGCGGATCGACTGGTTGACCGCCGTCGACACGGCACCCAGGGCGAGGGTGATCGCGAAGGTCAGCAGCATGCCCCGGTTGATGTCGCCGACGACGATGCGGGCGACCTCGTCCGCGCCATCCCCGCTCATCGAGATCGAGGAGGAGGCCGGATACATGATGCCCACGAGGAACCCTACGAGGGCGACAGCCCCGAAGGAGCGCCACACGGCGCGCGGGTCGTCGGCCATGCGGCGCCCGGCCACCATCATCTGAGGGCTGCGCGAGGCCCGGGCCATGATGCGACCCATGACGCTGATCGACCAGACGCCCACCAGGTTGACGATGAGGAAGATCGCGCCCATGAACCCCATGAAGACGGCCATGCCGATCGCGGTTCCCAGGTTCATCGCGAGGGTGCCAACGCTCAGCCACACCACGAGGAGGACCAGGCCAAGGACGGGGCCGACCGCACTCACGCGGACCGCATGCGTGCGGCGCGCGACGCCCAGGGGTGTGATCGCGACTGTGCGCATGGCCAGCCACGAGGACAGGGCCGCGAGGAGAATCATGGCGAGCCCCTCGACGAGGAGGGCCACGACCCCCACCCACATCTCGCCGACCCCCATCGGGCGGCCCTGGAAGGACAGGGCGCCCCACGCGGGCAGCGTCACGGCGTACAGGATCGAGCCGACAATGACGCCGACGGCCGCAAACACGCAGGTTTCGAGGATGCAGGCAAGCTTCGTCTTTCCCGGCGCGAGGCCGACGAGGCGCAGGACCGCGAGGTCGCGTTCGCGCCTGCTCATACCCAGGCGCGCGGCCGCCGCCCCCATCGAGATGATGGGGACGATCAGCAGTGTCGCCGCGAAGTACGCAAGCATCACGTAGAAGAACGCCATCCCGTCGAGGCTTGTGGGGTCGTCGGCCGTAGCGGACGTGGCAGCCACGGCGGCCCTCGCCCCGAAGGCCATGACGCCACCCGTGACCGCGAGCAGGAACGCGTGCGGCA
>CALBAF010000537.1 GCA_937926415.1 uncultured Actinomyces sp. | reverse complement strand
AGGCAGCGGTCTTGGAAGCTGTCGTCGAACGAGTCGAACGGCTCTTGGAGCCACGCTTCCGCTGAGACGGAGCCAGGAGAGTAGCGGCCAGATCGCGAGTACTGCGCGCCTCGGCGGCCGGCTCAGGCTCCGGAGCGTCATGCGTGGCCTGCGAGGCCGCATCCTCATCACGCGACTCGTCCTTCCGGGAGTCGGGGAAGAACACATCGGAAGGACGGGACGCAGCAGGTACTTTCTCCTTCTGCGCCTCGGGAATCAGCGCCTGCAGACCTCGTCCCAGTCCGCGCCGTTTCTGAGCCATCAGGCTTCCTCGCCTTCAATTCGGGGAGCGCCCCGCAGAGCGACCTCACGAGCCATTTTCTTGTACGCAATTGCGCCGGTGGACCGGGGATCCCAGAACACCACAGGAGCACCGAAGGAGGGGGCCTCGGCAACACGGATGGAACGTGGCACCTTGGTGTCCAGCGTCGCATCAGGGAAATAGGAACGAACTTCAGACTCCACCTCACGAGCCAGGGTGGTACGTCCGTCAAACATGGTGAGCACAATCATGGAGACTCCCAGTCCCGGATTGTGAATACGCGCGATCCTGTCAATGGAGCGCGTCAACAGGGCGAGGCCTTCGAGAGCGTAGTACTCGGCCTGCATCGGGATGAGAACCTCGTCCGCAGCGACGAAGGCGTTGATCGTCATAATGCCGAGGCTCGGAGGGCAATCGATGATGACGTAGTCGAGGGGCTCCAGACCCTCGGTTTCACGTGAAACCAGGTAGTCCACCAGGGCACGCCGCAGCCGCGACTCACGCTCGGCCGTGGAGATGAGCTCTATCTCAACCGCAGCCACGTCAATGGTCGCCGGTACGCACCACAGGGACTCGCAGAATCGCGTCTTGGCGACGACATCCTTGATCGGCATGGCGTCGACGAGGACGTCGTAGATCGAGGCACTGTCCTCATCATGCTCCACCCCCAGTGCCGTGGAGGCATTACCTTGAGAGTCGGCATCGATGAGCAGGACGTGCAACCCGCCTTCAGCTAAAGCCGCTGCAAGATTCACCGCCGTCGATGTTTTTCCGACGCCGCCTTTCTGATTGGCGACTGCGATGACACGAGTCCGTTCGGGATGTGGGAACTCTCCACCCGCTACCTCGTCTAATGCGAGGTGCTCGGCCTGGAGCTGATCGAAGATAGACGATCCGGACAAACCTGCTTCTCCTCGGACGGCGACCCAAAAGCCCGAGCCAGTCGGGCAGGTACGAGTCTACGCGAGCAGGGCGATCCTTACGCGTTACACCGAACGCGCGCCGTATCTCAACGGTTCTTCGGGCGGCGAATCTCAACGACAGCCGTCGTTTCCTCGCCGGCAGTGACAACCTCATGAACAACGGCAACTGATAACTTTGCCTTCTTAATGACATACTTGGCGTCGTCGACCTCATCCTGCGCCCGCATCCCCTTGAGGGCGAGCAGGGCACCCCCCGGTCGAAGCAAGGGCGCCGTCAGCCGCACGAGCTTGGACAGGTTCGCGCGAGCCGTCACCACGTCATAGCGGTCCTTGACCTCCTCGGCCCGGGCCCGCCTGACAGTCACATTGTCCAGGTCGAGCTCCTCGACGACGTCGGAGAGCCACTGCGTACGCCGCTCCATCGTCTCAATGAGCGTGACGTCGAGGTCGGGGCGCAGCAGCGCGACAACGATGCCGGGAAAGCCGGCCCCGGAACCCACGTCGGCCACGCTTCCCCGGGCCGGCAGGAAGGGG
>CALBAF010000536.1 GCA_937926415.1 uncultured Actinomyces sp. | reverse complement strand
GCCGGTGCCGCAGAAGGCGAGGGCGCGCTCGAACTTGCCTTCGGCGATCTGGGCGCCGAGCATGAAGCCGACGCGGTGGTACATGGGTGCGGTGTCGGCGTCGGGCGTCAGGTCGGTGACGGTCCAGCCGCGCTCCTCGAGGTGGGCTTTGACGGCTTCCTTGAGGGGGTGCCCGGCGAAGTCGGCGCCGACGACGACGTGCTTGTCTTTAGCTGTCAGCATGCGCGTGTCCTTTCCTGAGTCTGCGCAGTGTGGAGAAGGAGAAGAGGCCCTCGTTCATGCAGATGACGAGCAGCAGGACGCCACCCCAGATGAGGGGCCTGTAGAAGTTGGAGATGTTGGGGAACATGTTCAGGCCGGATGAGAGGACCTGGAGCATGAGGATGGACAGGAGGACGCCACCCAGGCGCCCGGATCCGCCGTTGGGGTTGACGCCGCCGAGGACGACGATGAGGACGGTGAGCAGCGTGTAGGAGGCGCCGTAGTCGGCTTTCGCGGAGTTGTAGTTCGCGAGCATGACGATGCCGGCCATGGCGGCCATGATGCCGGAGAGCACGTAGGTGCGGATCAGCAGGCTCTTGACTTTCAGGCCCGAGAAGCGCGCCGCAGTGTCGTTCGTGCCGAGCATGAGGATCGTGGTCCCAAAGCCCGTGAAGGCGACGATGGCGCCCGCGACGGCCGCGCACACGA
The DNA here is from genome assembly GCA_937926415.1 of uncultured Actinomyces sp. GTDB lineage: Bacteria > Actinomycetota > Actinomycetes > Actinomycetales > Actinomycetaceae > Pauljensenia. The sequence continues at coordinate 5,025 of CALBAF010000536.1, read as the reverse complement.
GGAACACGACGAGGGGGATGGGGACGAGGCCGGCCACCTTCCCGGTGAACACGGCTCCGAACGCTGCGGGGACGCCGGAGACGGGTTTGCCTTGGGTGAGGATGAGGGCGACGCCGCCGAAGAGCTCGAGGGTGCCGAGGGTAGCGAGGATGGGTGGGATCTTGAGGACCGCGACGAGCGTGCCGTTGATGAGTCCGCACACGACCCCGACCACCAGGGCGACGCCCAGGGCGATGAGGGTGGCCATGGCCATGGACGAGGGGGTGACGGCCGGGCCGAGCATGGAGCGCAGCGTGAGGGCCGCGCAGATTGAGGTGACGTTGGCGATGGCGACGACGGACAGGTCGATGCCGGCGGTGAACATGGTGAACATGACGCCCAGGCTCATGAGGCCGAATTCGGGGAATTGGACGGCCATCGACTGCCAGGTGCGCACGGCGAAGAAGGGGCCGGGGCGCACGGCGGCGAAGAAGATGAGTAGCAGGAGGAAGACGATGATCAGTCGCGTCATGTAGCTGTCCTTTTTGAGGAAAGCGAGGCGCGGGGAGGCGAGAAGCGTTGACATGTGGTCCTCCTAGTGTGCGTTGCGGCGGGCGCGCATGACCTGAAGCGCGGAGACGCCGGTTCCCACGATGATGAGCAGGCCCAGGGCGAAGCCCTGCCAGAACGTCGGGATTCCCATGAGGATCATGGAGTTTTGGACGATGACGATGAGCAGCGTGCCGAGCATGACGCCCGTCAGCGAGCCCTTGCCGCCGGTGATGGCGGTGCCGCCCAGGACGACGGCTGCGATGACCATCATTTCCATGCCGAGCAGGTTGGTGGGGTGCATCTGTCCCATGGAGCAGGTGCGGACCATGCCGGCCAGGGCAGCGATGACGCCGACGAGGACGTAGAGCCAGAACTTGGTGGCACGCACCTTGAAGCCGACGCGGGCGGCAGCACTCTCGTCGCCGCCGAGGGCGAAGAGGGAGCGTCCGAACATCGTGTAGCGGGTGACGAAGAAGGCCACCGCGACGACCGCGACGAGGATCAGGAAGGACACGGGCATGGAGGATTGCAGGCCGGAGCTCTCGTTGCGCGCAACGAAGAGGGACGCGGATCCGAAGGAGCGCATGGACTCGGGGATCGTGTTGATCTGCACGGATTTGAGCGCGCCCTGCATGACGCCGTTGAAGACATTGGCGGTGCCCAGGGTGATGATCAGCGTCGGCACGGTCAGCCTCGAGGTGAAGATGCCGTTGAATGCGCCGAGGATCGCTCCGAGGGCGGCGGCGATCAGGAAGGGCACGATGACGGGCCCGTTCCACCCGTTGTCGACGAGGACTTTCGTGGTCACGTAGACCGCGAGGGAGGCCAGCGCCGGGAAGGACACGTCGATGCCGCCGGAGACGAGGACGAGGTGCGCGGCGACGGCGAAGAGGCCGGGGACCACCATCGCGCCGGCCAGGTCGACGAGGTTGTTCGCCGTGTAGAACTGTCCAGACCTGGCCTGGATGACGAGGGTGAGCGCGGCGATGACTAGGAACACCCAGAATTCGTTGGCGCGCAGGACTTTCGTGATGAGTCGGGGCATTAGTTCTCTCCCCCTTCGGTCGACGAGGCCGGGGCCTGGTCTTCGGACAGGAGCCGGGTCAGTTCGGCCTCGGTGAGGGTGTCGGGGTTGATCGGGTCGCTCAGGTGCCCGGCTCGCATGATGGCGATGGTCGAGCAGTTGGTGAGCACTTCGGCGATGTCGTCGGAGATGATGATGACGGCCATGCCTTGCGCGGCGAGTTCGCGCAGGATCGAGTGGATCGTGAATTTGGAGCCGATGTCGACGCCGACGGTGGGTCCGTTGAGGATGAGGACGGACGGCTTGGTGGCGAGCCACTTGGCCAGGACGACCTTTTGCTGGTTGCCGCCCGACAGGGTGTTGACGGCGTTGGCGGGGTCGGGGGTGACGACGTCGAGGCGCTTCACCCACTTCTTTTCTTCGTCGCGGATGGCTTTCTTGTCGATGAATCCGAGGGCCTTGGTGAAGGATTCCATTTCGGAGATCGTGATGTTTTCGCCGATCGAGCGCGAGAGGAAGAGGCCTTCGGTGAGTCGGTCTTCGGGGACGTAGGCGATGCCGGCTGCGATCGCGTCGCGCACGCCTCGCAGGGTGACGTCTTGGCCTTTGACGCGGATGCGCCCGGAGTCGAGGGGGAGCATCCCGAAGAGGGACATGGCGAGTTCGGTGCGTCCGGAGCCCAGCAGGCCGGTGATGCCGAGGATTTCGCCGGGTCGCACGCTCAGGGAGGCGTCGGCGAAGGCTCCGGCAACGGTTGCACCCTCGACCTGGAGGATCGGTGCGTCGGTGATGTCGCCGGGCTGGTAGCGCTCCTCGTCGAAGTCGCGCCCGGTCATGTGGCGGGCGAAGCTTGCTCGGTCGAGCTCTTCCTTCGGGCAGGTAATGACCTTGTGTCCGCTGCGCAGGATGGTGAAGCGCTGCGCGATTTCGAAGACTTCTTCGAGCTTGTGGGAGACGAAGAGGATCGCGATGCCGCGCGATTGCAGGTCGGCGACGATGTCGAAGAGGGCGCGCACTTCCTTCTTGGTGAGGGCGGTCGTGGGCTCGTCCATGATGATGAGTTTCGCGTCGCCCATGAGTGCGCGGCTGATGGCGACGAGCTGTTTGTCGGCGACGGAGAGGTTGCCGACGAGTTCGTCGAGGTCGACCTGGAAGCCGATTTTGGCGACGGCTTCGCGGGCGACTTCGCGCATGCGCGAGCGGTTGACGAGGCGGCGTCCGGCGGCGACTTCGCTGCCGAGCGCGATGTTCTCCATGACGGAGAGGTTGGGGAAGATGGAGAAGTCCTGGTAGATGACGCGTACGCCCGCGTCGATGGCGTCGGCGGGTGTTAGTCGCGTGAAGTCGCGGCCCCCGATGGAGACCGTGCCCTGTTCGGGGGTGTGGACTCCGGAGATGACTTTGATGAGGGTGGATTTGCCCGACCCGTTTTCTCCGGCGAGGCAGTGGATTTCTCCGGGCGCGATGTCGAGGTCAATGTCGACCAGGGCTCGCACGCCTGCGAAGGATTTGCTGACGTGTCGCACCGCCAGCACTGGGGTGTCCATGTGGTGTCCTTTCCGACGCGTGGTGCCGACCCGGGGCCACGGCCTCGTTCATTGGGACGAGGCCGTGGCGCGCGGGTGGTCGTGTGCGGTGTATCGGTTAGAAGCCGAGGGAGTCGACGTTGTCCTTGGTGATCTGGATCCAGCCGTTGCCTTCGAGGACCTTGGTGGAGCCCTTCGAGAAGTGCATGGATTCGTAGCCCTTGACGCCAAGGTTGACGCCGTCTTCGATCTTTTCACCGTTGAGGATCTTGGTGGCTAGGGATGCCATGGCGTAGCCGGCGTCCGCGGGGTCCCAGAGGGTCAGGGTCGACACGGAGCCGTCCTTGAGGATCTGGGCGTTGGCGGCGGGCATGCCCGTGCCTGCGGTGAAGACTTTGCCCTTGAGGCCGAGTTCTTCGATGGCTCGGGCGGTGCCGGGCGCGTCGAAGGAGGAGGTGCCGAGGATGCCCTTGACTTCGGGGTACTTCTTGAGGACTTCCTTGGCGGTCTGGTAGGCGGTTTCACCGTTGTCCTGGGATTCGACGCGGGGCTCGGCTTCGAGCAGCGTCATCTTGGGGTATTTCTCCTTCTGGTGGGCGACGGCGCCGTCTGCCCATTCGTTGTGGGAGGCGTTGGTGACGTGGCCGACCATGGTGGTGTAGACGCCTTCTTCACCCATGGCTTGGGCGAGGTTGTCCATGATGAACGCGCCGTATTCGCTGTTGTTGAAGGCTTCGATGTCGTACATCGTGTTCTGCTGGGAGGCGCCTTCGTGGGTGACGACGACGATGCCTGCGTCCATGGCCTGCTTGAGGACGGGTTCGATGGCACCGGGGTCGACGGGGACGACGCAGATGGCGTCGACGCCTTGGGCGATGAGGTCTTGGATGACCTGGGCCTGCATGGTGGCGTCGGTTTCAGCGGGGCCCTTCTGGAAGGCGTTCATGCCGGTGTCTTCGGCGTACTTCTTGACGCCGGTTTCCATGCGGACGAACCAGGGGTTGGTGGCGTCCTTGGGGACGACGGCGATCGTGTAGTTGCCGTCTCCGCCGCCCTTCGCGGCGGGGCTGGACGAGGATTGCGCGGTGTCGCCGGGGGTGCAGGCGCCGAGGGCGAGGGCGCATGCGGATGCGGCGACGAGGGCTGTAGCTGCGAGGCGGGGCTTCATAGGAGTCTCCTCTGTGTGGGTCAACATCGGTGTTGAGGTTGTGGTTGTGCGGCGGCTCTGCTGGCGTGCGGTGGTGCTTGGCGTGTCCGTCTTCGTTGCTGGACCTGCCCTGCGGTACCGCGTGTGCCGTGCTGCTGCGTGCCGGGTGCTCCCGTCCTTGGGGGCGCGTCGGCGTGCCCCCAATCCTAGGACAAGCGGGTGGTGGCGTTCACTTTCCGGGCCCCTTTGGGACGAGGTCATGGCGGGTTTTTGGGGTGTGGTTGCGGCGGTTTTGGGCTGATTTGTCAGACGTATGGCACCATAGTCCTAACCGAATTGAGATGAACTGAATCCAATGAGTGCGGTCCACTACTCACACAGCAAACCCCCTGCACAACCGTTCAGTGAATCACATCATATGTGCACATCTGAGCGGTGAAGGGGAAGCGCCTAACCGGCTACGACGCAGGATAAGACGCCCCCATACCCGCGAAATGTTTAGTACGGCTTACAACGCGGACGAACGCCCTTGTTGATCTTCTTTGCCAAATCAATCAGCTCCTTGGGATTTCCTCAGCGCCATCCATGAGCAACCACCCACTCAGCCATCTTCTTCGGAGGAAGAATGACCCCCTCATCATGTAGAAGAAGCAGAGGTCGAACCACATCTCTCTTGTCACGGCCAGCAGTGATCGTATTGTTATGGTTGATTATCTGTGTTATCCGGCGCTTAAGAGTTAAGTGGCTCTTCATAATTGGGGGTGTAGTTGGGGTCTGAATCCGCCGGTTTCGAGGAG
>CALBAF010000535.1 GCA_937926415.1 uncultured Actinomyces sp. | reverse complement strand
GACGCGGCCGCGGTACACCGCAGCCGCCCGGCGGATACTGTCAGCGGCGCAGGTCCGCCTGCGAATCCCCCGGCGTCATATCCTTCGCCATCGCAACCAAGTCCGCCGCTGGCTCCGCGTAGGAGGTGCCCACCAGCGTCGCACCCGAGAAGATAAACGACGTGATCGACGCGAGCGCGCAGTGGCGCGACTTCGGCGCGTGCGCCAACGGCTGGCCGTTCACGAAGCGCGTGAGCGTCACGATCGGATTCTGATGGGACACGACGAGCGCCTCACGCCCCCGGGCCTCGCGCAGCGCCGAGGAGAGGGCCGCGCTCATACGTGACGCGATATCCCGATAGGGCTCGCCCCACGAGGGGCGCAGCGGATTGCAGTAGTACTTGAAGTACTTGGGGTTCGCCAGCATCGCACGATTCGTGTTCACCGGCATGCCCTCGAAGACGTTATCCGACTCAATGAGGCGCGGGTCCGACTGAATACTCAGGTCGTACGCGGCCGCCGTCGGAGCCGCCGTCAACTGCGCGCGCAGCAGCGGCGACGAAATCACGCGAGCAATATCCGCGCCCGAATCCACCAGATACTCGGCGGCGCGGGCAGCCATCGCATGCCCCAGCTCCGTCAGCCCAAAACCGGGCAGTCGCCCGTACAAAACACCGTCGGGATTGTCCACTTCACCGTGGCGCATAACGTGAATAATGGTGCGGTCCATGACACCCAAGTATAGGGCCCCGGATACACGAGAGGCCCGACCAAAAGGTCGGGCCTCCGCTCGCTCACTTCTTGTTGCGACGCTGGTGACGCGTCTTGCGCAGGAGCTTGCGGTGCTTCTTCTTCGCCATGCGCTTGCGGCGCTTCTTGATGACGGAGCCCATGGGGTTCCTCCCTCGTAGTGTGTGCGGCAGAGGTACTACCGCTGATGGATGATGGGTGCCCGAGCCGGGCACATCGTGCCTATACTACCCGCCAATGACGCGAGCCTGGTCACCAGAGTGATCCGCCATACCGGCCTGGATCATCTGGGCGACCGCGGCTTCCGGGACTCGGAAGCTCTTTCCGACGCGAATCGCGGGCATTTCACCACTGTGAATCAAGCGGTACACAGTCATCTTAGAGACGCGCATGATGTCCGCCACTTCCGTGACAGTCATAAAGCGCGGCGCCGACTGCTGTTCCATTAATGACTCCCAGATATGCTCGCGAGGCGCGCTAAACCCGATTCGTTCACCGCTTACGTAGCCTCACGAAATATACTACTGCCCAACCACATGGAAACTGCAACTTTGTCCACTTTTGTTGCAGAGTCGTTAAGGAGTATCGATGGCACCGGCACGCAAGGGTCGTCAGCAGCGAGGGAAGACACCTCGCTTACGTCCCGAACCCGGCGCCACCCGATCCCTGATGCGCGGACGGACCCGCGCCTCGTCCCCCGCGCTGTCGGAAGAACCGTTGAGCCCGCAGCCTTCTCCCGTCGTGCGCCGCGTGTCCGAAGGCCCCCAGAACCCGCACGGCGAGGTGCCCACCACAACCGTGCAGCGCGTGCGCGCGTGGCTGTCCAAGCAGGCCCGCTATTCGCCCGCGCGTCTCGCTCTGGGCACATTCGCACTCATCATCGGCGTCATCACGGCACTCCTGATGTTGCCAATCTCCTCCTCCTCGGACAAGCCCGCCCCCTTCGTCGACGTCCTTTTCACCGCCGTCTCCGCCGTCTGTGTGACCGGCTTGACCACCGTCGACACGGCAACCTACTGGTCTCCTTTCGGGCAGGCAATCATCGCGGCCGGCATCGTCGTGGGTGGCCTGGGCGTCATGACCCTCGCTTCGATCCTCGGCTTCGCGGTCTCGCGCCATCTCGGCCTCACCCAGCGCATGCTCGCCACCCAGGAGACCGGCACGGGCGCCATGGGCCAGATCTCCCTCCTGCTCAAAGCCGTCATCGCGACATCGCTGACCATGCAGGCCCTCCTGGCCGCCATGTTCCTCCCCCGCTTCCTGTCGATGGGCATCGATCCCGTGCGCGCGGTGTGGGACGCCGTATTCATGGCGATCTCCGTGTTCAACAACGCGGGCTTCGTCATCCTGCCCGAAGGCCTCTCCCCCCACGTCACCGACTGGTGGATGCTCATCCCCATCATTTTGGGCACCACCGTGGGCGCCATCGGCTTCCCCGTCATCATGGACGTCGCGAAGAACCTGCGCACTCCTCGACGCTGGAGGCTCCACACGAAGCTCACGCTGTCCACCTACCTAATCTTGGTGTTCGTGGGGGCTCTCGCCCTCGCGCTCACCGAGTGGAACAACCCCACGACCCTCGGCGCAATCGACACGCCCTCCAAGATCCTCAACGCCATGCTCGCGGGCGTGAATTCGCGATCGTCCGGCCTGTCCGCCCTGGACGTCGGCGCCATGCAGTCCCAGACCCACTTCGTCCAAGACATCCTCATGATGATCGGTGGTGGCTCCGCATCCACAGCGGGCGGCGTGAAGGTCACAACTTTTGCTGTTCTCGTCTTGGCCGTCATCGCTGAGGCGCGAGGCGACCGCGACATCGAGACCTTCGGACGCCGCATTCCCACGAGCGCCGTCCGACTGGCGGTTGCTGTGTCGCTACTGGGCCTGGCGCTCGTGGCTGTGTCCGTGGTCCTCCTCCTGTCAATGACGGACTATTCCCTCGACATCATCCTGTTCGAGACCATCTCCGCGTTCGCGACCGTGGGCCTATCCACCGGCATTACCCCTGTTCTGCCTATCGGCGCCAAGTACGTCCTCATCTTCCTCATGTTCGCGGGCCGTACCGGCTCCATGACGGTGGCGGCGGCCCTCGCCCTACGCGAGCGCTCCCGCGTCATCCGCATGCCAGAAGAGCAACCCATCATCGGCTGATTGCGGGGGTGTCTGGTGTCGTCGCGGCGCGTGGGCGGGTGGCGGCGGAGAGTGCAACCACTGGATCAGGTGACATCCAGCATCATCGCTGCATGAGGCCGCGCGCGGCCGCATTCATGGGACCGCTAGAACAACCGGGCGTCTCCGAACGGCCGTGGATGTAACTGGCGGGCCACTCCGTGGGCACCAACGCTCGCGTTTGAAACCCACGACACCAATGCGCGGCGGCTGACACTCGCGTTTGAAACCCACAACACCAATACGCGGCGGCTAACACCCACGCATGAAACCCACAGCACCATTGCACGGCTCCAACCGCCCAAAACAGGCCCAGTCACGCCCGCAAAGGCGACGCGGGTTTCACCTCCCGCACCAGCCATGCCCGCAAAGGCGATACCGGTTTCACGCGCCGCACCAACCAGTCCCGCAAAGGCGACGCCGGTTTCACGCGCCGCACCAACCAGTCCCGCAAAGGCGACGCCGGTTTCACGAACGGCCGACGAACACACCCGGTCTCACCACCACACGGCCCCACACAGCCCGGCATGAAACCCGCAACACCACTGCGCGGCGGCCGACGCTCACACTTGAAACCCGTGACACCAATGCGCGGCCCCAACCGCCCAAAACAGGCCCATTCACGCCCGCAAAGGCGACGCGGGTTTCACCTCCCGCACCAACCACGCCCGCAAAGGCGACACCGGTTTCACCACCAACCAAAGAACGCAACCCCCGACGCCAATGCACGGCGGCTAACACCCACGCATGAAACCCACAACACCAATACGCGGCGGCTAACACCCACGCATGAAACCCACAGCACCATTGCACGGCTCCAACCGCCCAAAACAGGCCCAGTCACGCCCGCAAAGGCGACGCGGGTTTCACCTCCCGCACCAGCCATGCCCGCAAAGGCGATACCGGTTTCACGCGCCGCACCAACCAGTCCCGCAAAGGCGACGCCGGTTTCACGCGCCGCACCAACCAGTCCCGCAAAGGCGACGCCGGTTTCACGAACGGCCGACGAACACACCCGGTCTCACCACCACACGGCCCCACACAGCCCGGCATGAAACCCGCAACACCACTGCGCGGCGGCCGACGCTCACACTTGAAACCCGTGACACCAATGCGCGGCCCCAACCGCCCAAAACAGGCCCATTCACGCCCGCAAAGGCGACGCGGGTTTCACCTCCCGCACCAACCATGCCCGCAAAGGCGATACCGGTTTCACGAACGGCCAAAGAACACAACCCGCACCACCACCGCAAGGCCCCGACTCCCATCACCGCGAGTTATCCACAGGCGTGATGCTCAACGCCAGATATCCACAGGGGTACAATTCCAGCTTTTCATCTCGCTCCCGCAGAGAGATCATCCATCAATCAGACCCATATCCGCAGCTACAAATGGTGGTGTCCAATTGTTACCTGAACTCGTCACATCCGTCAGATCGTCGCTTCGCGTTGTTGGCATTCATGGAACGAAAGTGCAGCTGCATCGCCTCAGAAAGAACGGCGATGTTCTGAGGATCATGCCAGGCATTTACCTTCCAGCGGGAATCCTCACTGACGCCTCGCCAACCGAACGCCAGGAAATTACATTCATCGCTCGTTTAGCTGCCCTGAGCATCCGCTATCCCACGTATGTCCTGAGTGGGCCGAGTGCCGCTTTTCTCCTAGGGTTACCGACCGAGCGCCGCTTGAAGGATCTGTTCGTATACACAAACAGCCTTAATGGAACACGAAGGATCGCGTTTCCTCGTGTTGTAACTCCTGATGGAACTAACATTCCCGGAACTACCATCAGCACATGCCGGCCAAGCCATCCGGTTCCAGCTATCGAGTACTTGGGCTTCCGCATCGCGACACCGGCACGTGTTGTTGTTGATTGTGCCCGCCTGTTGGATGACAGGCATGGGTTTCCCATCACCTGCGCAGCCTTGGCCCGGGCATGCCACTTCGATCGTTTCCGTCAGGATGAGTCGCGCGCCCGTCAGGAGGAGGCACGCGGGGAATTCCACGATGCCTTGGCCCACACTCCCCTCAACACCATCGGACGTGAGCGAGCCCGATGGATGATTGACCGCGCTGATGCTGGATGTGAGTCTCCGGGCGAGTCTCTTGTCCTGCTCGCACTGTTGCGAGCAGGTATCAACGGCATGACCACTCAGGAGGAAGTCCACTTCAATGACCACACATACTTCATCGATATTGCACTGCCCAACCTGAAAATTGCCATTGAGTTCGACGGACGCATCAAATACGGGGATACCCTCGATGAAGTCCACGACAGTATCGAGGCTGAGCAGCGTCGGCAGCGCGATCTTGAACGTGCCGGCTGGACGGTCATTCGGGTCCGTTGGTCGGATCTGCGCGCCATTGACGAGGTCGTCGCCCAAGTTCTGGTCGCCATCCACGCAAAGAAGGGAAACTGAACAAGACGGCGATCTGACTGGTGCATGACTCATGCCATCTTTGAATTCCCAGACAGCATATTGCTGTGCACGAGAAACACTTCGAGATGGTTCGATCAATACAGCCCGGCATGAAACCCACAACACCAATGCGCGGCGGCTAGCGGTCGCGCCTGAAACCCACGACACCAATGCACGGCGGCTAGCGGTCGCGCCTGAAACCCACAACACCAATGCGCGCCTCCAACCGCCCAAAACAGGCCCATTCACGCCCGCAAAGGCGACACCGGTTTCACCACCCCCACCAACCACACCCGCAAAGGCGACGCCGGTTTCACGAACGGCCAAAGACCACAACCGGTGGCACCACCACAAGGCCCCACACAGCCCAGCATGAAACCCACAACACCAATGCACGG
>CALBAF010000534.1 GCA_937926415.1 uncultured Actinomyces sp. | reverse complement strand
TGGGCCGCGCGCGCTCGCGCCTCTACAAGTCCATGGCCGGCACCGCCGCCCTCGGCTACCTGTGCGGCGCGCTGCTGATCACCGTCGGCGTCGCCTACGGCAGCCAGGAGATCGAGCTGTCCCCGCCCGAGTCCTTCAGCGTCGTCGACGACCAGGTGAGCGTCAACCTCGCCGACATCTCCGACGGCCACCTGCACCGCTTCGAGTACACGACCTCGGGCGGCGTGAAGGTACGCTTCATCGTCATCCAGAAGTCCGGCTCCGCCTTCGGCGTGGGCCTGGACGCGTGCGAGATCTGCGGCCCCTCCGGCTACTACGAGAAGGATGGCAAGGTCATCTGCAAGCTGTGTGAAGTGGCGATGAACATCGCGACCATCGGCTTTAAGGGCGGCTGCAACCCGATCCCCATCGACTACAAGGTCTCCAACGGCACGCTGACCGTGCCGATCTCGGCCCTCGAGGCCTCGGCTTCCATCTTCGCAAAGTAAGGCTCACGCGTGTTTTTCCGGATGCTCCGCGGTGCCCTCACGAGACGCGGTAACCGCCACTTCATGATCGCCCTCACCGTCGCGCTGGGCGCCTGCGTCGCCACGTCCATGCTCTCCGTCATGTTCAACGTGGGCGACAAGGTCAACCAGGAACTCAAGTCCTACGGTGCGAACATCGTGGTGCGCCCGCAGGGCGCGGCCGTCCTCGACGACCTTTACAACACGGGTGAGGTCACCGAGGCTCGCTCCTACCTGCGCGAGGACGAGCTCGGCAACATCAAGACGATCTTCTGGACGTACAACATCCTTGACTTCACGCCCCTGCTGAACGTGTCTGCCACCGATGCGTCTGGCGAGCACGTGCCCACGACCGGCACGTGGTTTGGACACCACCTCGAGCTGGCCACCGGTGAGAGCGTCGAGACCGGCCTCGACAAGCTGCGCGGCTGGTGGGGCATCGAGGGCTCCTGGCCCGCTGACGGCGACGAGGACGGCGCCCTCGTCGGCACCACCTACGCGGCCGCCCACGGCCTGAAGGTCGGCGACACCGTCACCCTCACCCGCGAAGGCATCACCCGCGACTTCACGGTGCGCGGCATCCTCACCAGCGGCGACGATGCCGACCGCGGCGTGTTCATCCAGCTTCCGCAGGCCCAGGCGCTCCTGAACCGCGAGGGCGTCGTCGGCAGCGTCGAGGTCTCAGCCCTGACCACGCCCGACAACGACCTGGCCCGCAAGGCGGCGAAGAACCCGAACTCGCTGAGCGTGTCCGAGAAGGAAACCTGGTACTGCACCGCCTACGTCTCCTCCATCGCCTTCCAGATCGAGGAAGTCATGACGGACTCTGTGGCCCGCCCGGTCCGCCAGGTCGCCCAGTCCGAAGGCGTCATCCTGGAAAAGACCCAGCTGCTCATGGTCCTCGTGACCGTCCTGGCGCTCATCGCCTCGGCCCTGGCCATTGCGAACCTGGTGACCGCAGGCGTCATGGAGCGTTCCAGTGAGATCGGCCTCATGAAGGCCGTGGGGGCCAAGGACAAGCAGATCATCGCCCTGTTCCTGACCGAAACGGTCATCGTCGGCCTGGTCGGTGGCGTCCTCGGCTACGGCGGAGGCCTCGCGCTGGCCCAGGCGATTGGCTACATGGTCTTCCACTCGTCGATCTCCTTCGTGCCCGTCGTCGTCGGCCTCGTCGCCGTCCTTGTCATCCTCGTCGTCCTGGGAGCCTCCATCCCGGCGATCCGCTACCTGCTGCGCCTCAACGCGGCGGAAGTCCTGCACGGAAGGTGATGCCCATGTCCAGACGAGCAATGTTCTGGCGGATGGTCACCTCCTCCATCCTGCGCCGCCGCTCCCGCGTCCTCATCGCGATCCTCGCCGTCGCCATCGGCGCGACCACGTTGTCCGGCCTCGTCACGATCGCCGTCGACGTGCCGGCCCAGTTGGCCCGCGAGATCCGCTCCTACGGTGCCAACCTCGTCGTCACCCCCGCCGGGGACGTGCCCATCACGGACGAGGCCGTGGCCGCAGCGAGTGCCCAGGTGCCCGCGAGCGCTCTGGTCGGATCCGCGGCCTTTGACTACGAGACCGTCACCATCAACGACCAGCCCTACGTGGCGGGCGGTGCCGACCTGGAGGCCGTGCACGCCATGAACCCGTACTGGTTCGTGGACGGTGAGTGGCCCGCTGCGACGGGCCAGGTGCTCGTGGGCGAGCAGGTCGCCTCGACGATCGACGTGAAGGCCGGGGACACGATCACGATCAGCCAGCTGGACGCCGGCGCATCCTCGAAGGGTGCGCAGGTGCAGTCGGGCGCCCCGGCCTCGGGCCTGAAGGTCGATCCGCGTACCGTCACCCTGACCGTGTCCGGCATCCTCAAGACGGGCGGCAACGAAGACGGCTACGTGTACATGTCCAGCCAGGACATGAGCGCGCTGACAGGTCAGAGCGGCACCGTGTCGCTCGCCGAGTACTCGATCGCGTTGGAAGGCGAGCAGCTGAGTGCGATCGCCGACGCGATGAACGCCGCAAACCCCGATATTCACGCCCAGACCGTGCGCCGCCTCGCCCAGTCCGATACGGGCGTCCTCGCGATGCTGCGCTCCCTCCTCGTCGTCATCACCGTCATCGTGCTCGCGCTGACCATGATCGGCGTGTCCACCACGATGATCGCCGTCGTCACCGAGCGCCGCAACGAGATCGGCCTGCGCAAGGCCCTGGGTGCCACCTCCCGATCCATCACCCGCGAGTTCATGGGTGAGGGCGTCATGCTGGGGGTCATCGGAGGCATCCTGGGCGCGGGGGCCGGCTACGGCCTCGCCGTCCTCATCTCCACCTCCGTCTTCCACCGCTCCATCTCGCTGCACCCCGTCATCCTCCTCGGCACGGTCGCCTGCTCGATCCTCATCGCCGTCCTCGCCTGCCTCCCGCCCGTGCGCCGCGCACTGGCCGTCGACCCCGCGCTCGTCCTGCGCGGAGAATGAGAGTCACCATGACCACCTCCACCCCCACCCCGGCCTCGTCGGCCTCCACGGACGCGCTGCTGAGCCTCGAGGGCGTCTCGAAGATCTACGGCGAACTGCATGCCCTCGACAACGTGTCCCTCGAGATCCCGCGCGGCCAGTGGGTCTCGATCGTGGGCCCCTCCGGCTCCGGCAAGACCACCCTCATGAACATCGTCGGCGCGATGGACACCGCCACGAAGGGCACCGTCATGCTGGATGGGCACGACATCTCCGACCTGACTGCCGACGAGCTCACCGAGGTGCGCTGCCGCACCATCGGCCTCGTCTTCCAGCAGTTCCACCTCATCGGCCACCTCACCGCCCTTGAGAACGTCATGGTCGCCCAGTACTACCACTCGATGCCCGACGAGAAGGAAGCCCTCGAGGCCCTCGACCGCGTCGGCCTCGCCGACCGCGCCACCCACCTGCC